>NZ_CP029481.1:4145000-4403107 GCF_003151255.1 Microvirga sp. 17 mud 1-3 | reverse complement strand
CATCGATTTCGAGGCCCTGGACGGCCAGCAGGTGGACGTCCTGTTCCTGCTCCTGGCTCCCGAGGGCGCGGGCGCCGACCACCTCAAGGCCCTGGCCCGGGTGGCGCGCGTCCTGCGCGAGCCGGGCCTCGTGGAGCGCATCAGGGCCACCCGCGACGCTACCGCGCTTTACGCGATCATGACCGAGCTGCCCAAGGCGGCGTGAGGCTCATCCAGAACGGTCAAGTTCTCCGGAGCGGATTCCACACCGATGGAATCCGCTCTTTTCGTTGCAAAGCCTCGGGCGCGAATTCGAATTCGCGCCCGAGGTCTTCTTTTTGAGCGCCTTTCCACGCAAAACCGGTTCCGGCGTTTGCGCCGTATGCTTTAGACGCCGAACATCACCATTCCGGCGGCATCGATGGACCAGGCGGGATTCCAGGCGATTTCCCAGGCATGGTCATCGGGATCGGCGATATAGCCGCGAAATCCGCCATGCGTCGGCGCGTCTGCAAGCCTGAGGATCCGGCCGCCGAACCGGGACAGCCTCTCGATGGTCGGCGCGACGTCCTCACGGTGCGGGACATTGTGGGCGAGGGAAAACGACCCGGAGCGCGCCGGATTCTCCCGCTGCATGTCGTCCTCCAAGCAGGCTCCGAGCCAGGTTCCGAGGACGAAGCCGTTCATCTGGTAGAAGACGATTTCCGCGTTCTCGAAGACCGGCTTCCATCCGAAGCCCTCCACATAGAAGCGCCGCGACCGCCCGAGATCGCGGATGCCGAGCGTGACGACTGAGATCTGTTGCTGCATTTTGACATGTCCCTACGTTCCCCAAGTGCACCATGCACCGAGGTCAACGTCACGGGACTTGGCGCATGCGCCAGCCAGAGCTCCCGGAGCCGGGAACGACCGGGCTAACCAAACCGGTCCGCCTTTTTTGACCCGAACACCCTATTGAACCGACGATTGGGGTCAAGGCCGCCAGAACAGTCCGGCGGCCCGCCTGCCTCACGGCTTCGGGGCGATTTCCCACACCATCTGGATGGTCGAGGTGTAGCGCAGGGTCGCCGGAGGGACGATCGGGATGTCTTCGGCGGGGGATGCCGCCTTCATGGCCTGCATGCGGAAGCCGCCCTGGGGCGGTTCGTAGGGCTGGGCCGAGCCGTCCCGGATCGTGAGGATCCGGCCGAGGGTCACGCCGGCCGTCTGGGCGTAAAGCTCGGCCTGCCGCTTCGCGTCGCGGACCGCCGCCCGGCGGGCCTCGTCGCCGCCCTCCTCCTGCTTGTCGAGGCCGAAGGTCACGGACTGGAACAGCATGTTGGGGCTCGCCAGGACTTCGCCCGCGAGGCGCCCGACTCCGTCGAGATCCCGCGTGGTGATCCGCAGCCGGTGATTGGCCGTGAATTTCGGGACCTTCATCTCCTTGCCCGTATTGTCCATCCGCGGCGGCGTCTGGAAGACCTGGAAGTTCTCGGTCCGGATGTCCTCCTTCTTGATCCCGAGGGACTGGAGCCGGGCCAGCACCTCCTCGGAGGAGGTCCGGTTCGCCTCCACGACCTTGCCAACCGTGTCCCCTTGCGTCTCGACCGCCACGAAGAGGCGGGCGAAATCGGGCTTCAGCTGCGCTTCGCCCGAGCCCATGACGCTGAGCGTGGGGGTCGGCGGGCTGGTATTGTCCGCGAGGGCCGGGGTGGCGAGGAGGGCCGCGCAGGCGGCGAGGGCGGCAAGGCGCATGATTCGGCACTTCCTTCCATAAAAAATGCTCCGCCTTGAGGGCGGAGCATCAAAGCTTACGCACCAGGATGACGAGGCCATCCTGAGCCGTGGATTAACGCCCGGTCTTCACCCGCGTCCACAGCCGGGTGACCGTGCGCTGGGAACGCTCGTCATAGGCCGTGTTGGTGAACAGGCGCTTGAAGGTGGCGTCGTCCGGGTAGATGCCGGGATCGTTGAGGATCTCGGGCTTCACGAACTTCTTCGCCGCGAGGTTGCCGGACGCATAGGACACGAAATTCGTGTTCATGGCCGCGATCTCGGGCTTGAGCATGAAGTCGATGAAGGCATGCGCCTCGGCCACGTTCTTGGCATCCGCCGGGATCGCGAAGTTGTCGAACCACATCAGCGCGCCTTCGCGCGGAATGACATACGCGACCTCGACACCGTTCTTGGCCTCCTCGGCCCGCAACTTGGCCTGGATGATGTCGCCCGAATAACCGACGGCCACGCAGATGTCGCCGTTGGCGAGCGCGTTGATGTATTCCGACGAGTGGAACTTCTGCACGTTGCTGCGGACGCGGAACAGGGCGTCGCCCGCCTTGGTCAGGTCCTCGTTGCGCTTGGAATCCGGGTTGAGGCCGAGATAGGCCAGGATGCCCGGGAAGAGATCCTCGGGGCTGTCAAGCATATAGATGCCGCAGGCCTTCAGCTTCGAGGCGATCTCCGGCTTCATCACCAGGTCCCAGGTGTTAAGCGGGGCCTCGTTGCCGAGGATCTCGCGCACCTTCTTGAGATTCACGCCGATGCCCGTGGTGCCCCACATGTAGTTCACGGCATATTGGTTGCCGGGATCGAACACCGCGAGACGCTGGGTGATGTCGGGCCACTGGTTGGCGAGGTTCGGCAGCTTCGCCTTGTCGAGCTTCTGGAAGATCTTGGCGCCGATCAGGCGCTGCAGGAACGGGCCGGAGGGCACGACGATATCGTAGCCGGACTTGCCTGCGAGCAGCTTCGTCTCGACGATCTCGTTGTTGTCGTAGGTGTCGTAGACGACCTTGATGCCGGTCTCCTTGGTAAACTCGTCCAGCGCCTTCGGGTCGATATAGTCGGACCAGTTGTAGACGTTGACGACGCGCTCCTGAGCGGCGGCGGCCGTCGCAAGGCCGAATGCGACGGCCAGCGAAACGAGAAGTCGGATCATCGAGGGTGGGGCTCCTTCAGGTTGGACCACAACGGGATGCACGCTAGAGCATCGAACGCAAAAGTGGGAACCGGTTTTGCGTGAAAAGATGCTCGAAAAATCAGAAGCTTAAAGTCTCGGACGTGAGGTCGACCTCACGTCCGAGACTTTAAGGCGTTCCGCTTTGGGATACAACGGCGAAAGAGCCCTGCCCCTTCGTCAGGCCGCGCGCCTGATCGCCTTCGCCAGCCGCTCCAGCCCCGCATCGAGAGTCGCGTCCTTCTTGGCGAAGCAGAACCGCACCACAGTCTTCACCGCGCCCTCGGCATAGAAGGCCGAAACCGGGATGGCCGCGACGCCGTGCTCCAGCACGAGCCGGCGGCAGAAGGCAACGTCGTCGGTCTCGCCGAGGCTCGAGATGTCGATATTGACGAAATAGGTGCCCTGGCTCGGAATCACGTCGAAACCCAAGGTCCGCAGGCCCGCCGTGAACCGGTCCCGGCTGCGGCTGAAATTCGCCCGCATGTCGTCGAAATAGGAATCCTCCTTGCCAAGGCCGTAGGCCACGGCGGACTGGAGGTTCGGCGGGGTCGTGAAGGTGAGGAACTGGTGGGACTTGGCCAGCACCTTCAGGATGTGCGGCGCGGCGCACACGAAGCCGACCTTCCAGCCCGTGAGGCTGAAGATCTTGCCCGCCGAGCCGATCTTCACGGCCCGCTCGCGCATGCCCTCGAGCCCGAGCGCCGACCGGTGCCGGCGCCCGTCGAAGACCACGTGCTCCCACACCTCGTCCGAAATGACGATGGCATCGTGCCGGCGGCAGAAATCCGCCAGCAACGCGAGGTCCTCGTCCGAGAAGGTCGTGGCGGTCGGGTTGAGCGGGTTGTTGAACAGAACCGCCTTGGTCTTCGGCGAGAAGGCCTTGGCCAGAGCCTCCTCGGTCAGCCGGAAATGGGGCGGCTGGAGGGTGACGAATTTCGGCACGCCGCCCGCAAGCCGCACGAGCGGCAGATAGGCGTCGTACATCGGCTCGAACAGCACCACCTCGTCGCCTGGCTCGACGATGCCGAGGATCGCGCCCACCAGCGCCTCCGTGGCACCGGACGTGACCATGACCTCCGTGTTCGGGTCGAGGTCGAGCCCCTGCCAGCGCCCGTAATGGGCCGCGATGGCGCTGCGCAGCTCGGGCAGCCCCATCATGGACGGATACTGGTTGTAGCCGTTCAGCACCGCATCCGCCGCCGCGCGCCGCACGTCCTCCGGCCCCGGATCGTCCGGAAAGCCCTGGCCGAGATTGATGGCGCCGGTCTCCCGCGCCAGGCCCGACATCACCTCGAAGACGGTCGTGGGAATATTGGCGAAGATCGGGTTCATGCGGCGCTCTCGTTCGTTGTGACGCAAGGGATGGTGCGTTCGTAGCATGGAGTTGCGCGCAATCGAACCCGGCATTCCTCGCCCTTTCGTCATGCCGGGTTCGCGCACGACTGGGACGATAAAAGCCTCCTTCCGTGTCATTCCGGGGCGCCGCAGGCGAGCCCGGAACCCATAAACACCGGCGTTTCAGAACAAAGCTAACGATAACCGCTGTGCTCTCTCCTGCTCTGTCAGCGGTTATGGGTTCCGGGCCTGGTCCTTTGGACCATCCCGGAATGACGGGATGTGCGCACCGAATGAAAGGTGACACCGTCGCCGGCTGTTGCTATCGCGACCGGGCCTGAACAGTGACGCCGCCATGCCCTCCTCCCGGACGCTCCTCGTCCTCCTCCTTGCGCTCCTCGCGGTGATTCTCGCCGGCGCTTCGCTCGCCATCGGACCGGCGCCGATCGGGCTGGCGGAGGCCGTGAAGGCGCTGCTGTCGGACCAGGGCAGCGCCAGCATCGTGGTGCGGGACATTCGCCTGCCGCGCACCCTCCTCGCGCTTCTGGTCGGCTGGATCTTCGGGCTCACGGGCGCCGGGCTCCAGGGCCTGCTGCGCAACCCGCTCGCCGACACGGCGGTGTTCGGCGCGCCCCAGGCGGCCGCCCTGGGCGCGGTTGCGGTGCTCTATTTCGGGCTCGCGGGCGCCCTGTCCTGGACCCTGCCGCTCGCGGCCATCGCGGGGGCGCTCGTCTCCATCGCGCTCGTGGTGGCGGTGGCCGGACGCAGCGCCACCGTCGTTGTGCTCGTTTTGGCGGGCCTTGCGGTCGGAAGCCTCGCGGGAGCCGGCACGTCCCTTGCCATCAGCCTGTCGCCGAATCCCTTCGCCGTGACCGAGATCGTGTTCTGGCTCCTCGGCTCCTTCGAGGACCGTTCCCTGGTCCATGTGGGGCTCGCGGCTCCCTTCGTGCTCGTCGCGAGCCTCGCGGTCCTGGCAGCCGGGCCGGGCCTGCGGGCCCTGGCTCTGGGCGAGGACACGGCGCGAAGCCTCGGGGTCGATCTCGGCCGCCTGCGGATCCTCGTGGTCGGTGGAGCGGCCATCGGCACGGGGGCCTGCGTGGCGGTGGCGGGCTCCATCGGTTTCGTCGGCCTCGTGGCGCCGCATCTGGTCCGCCCCTTCGCGGGCTACGATCCGGCCCGGACCCTGGTGCCGTCGGGCCTCGCCGGGGCGGTGCTGCTGCTCGCGGCCGATTGTGCCGTGCGGCTCATCCCGTCCGCCACCGAGGTGAAGATCGGCGTGCTGACGGCGATCCTCGGGGTGCCGTTCTTCCTCTGGGTCATTGCCCGCCGCAAGGCCGAGCTGGCGGAGACCCCTGCATGATCGACCTCGTCGCCCGCTCCCTCTCGGTCCGCCTCGGCCGCAACGAGGCCCTGGACGGGATCGACCTGGCCCTCGCGCCGGGACGCTTCACGGTGGTGATCGGTCCCAACGGAGCCGGCAAGTCGACCCTCCTGCGGACCCTCGCGGGCCTGCTGGCGCCGTCCGCCGGGAGCGTGACCCTCTCGGGCAGGCCCGTGGCGCGGATGCGCGCCGCCGAGCGGGCGCGGTCCATCGCGTATCTGCCGCAGGGCGGACAGGTAGCCTGGCCCCTGCCGGTGGCCGACGTGGTCGCCCTTGGCCGCCTGCCCCACGGCGAGGCGCCGGATTCCCTGCCGCCCGAAGGCCGCGCGGCGGTTGCCGATGCCCTGTCGGCCGTGGGCCTGCGGGGCTTCGAGCAGAGGCCCGCCACGGAACTCTCCGGGGGCGAGCGGGCCCGGGTCCTCCTCGCCAGAGCCCTTGCGACGAAAGCGCCCGCGATCCTGGCCGACGAGCCCATCGCGGCCCTCGACCCCCGGCACGAGCTCCTGGTGCTCGACGTGCTCAAGGCCCAGGCCCGGGCCGGCGCCCTGGTGGTGGCGATCATGCACAACCTCACCCTGGCGGCCCGCTATGCGGATGCGGTCGTGCTCCTCGACCGGGGCCGCCTCAAGGCCCATGCACTGCCGGCCGAGGTGCTCACCGAGGCGCATCTCGCCGAAAGCTTCGGCATTGCGGCCCATGTGGCGCAAGAGGAAGGCGGTCTCCTGGTGGTGGCGGACCGGCCCCTGCCGGAAGCCTGAAGGGCTCCCAGGGCAGAGGAGGTATGGGCCGGCCTTACATTGACAAAGGCCCGGGCCCGGCAGATACCGCCGTGCAACATATGACGGGCCCCATGACCAGGCAGGATTTCAAGAAAGTTCTCATCGTCGTGCATGACCTCGTGATGACGGCCGTGGCCGTCCTCGCGACCTTCTTCGTGCGTTTCGACGGCATTCTCCTGGATGAGCGCCTGCGTCTCCTGCCCCTGTTCCTGCCGCCCTTCGTGGCTTTTGCGGGCATCATCTACTGGTTCTTCCAGCTCTACCGGTCCAAGTGGCGCTTCGCGTCCCTGCCCGACCTGTTCAATATCTTCCGGGCCTCCACGGTCCTGGCCCTGACGCTCCTGGTCATCGACTACGTGCTGGTCTCGCCGCAATTCCTCGGCACGTTCTTCTTCGGCAAGATCACCATCGCGCTCTACTGGCTGATCCAGATGTTCCTGCTGGGCGGCCCCCGGCTTGCCTTCCGCTACGTGAAGTACGCCCGCTCCCGCAACACCATCGAGCGGGACGCCAACACGCCGACCCTGCTGCTTGGCCGCAGCAGCGACACCGAGATGGTGCTGCGGGCGATCGAATCCGGCGCGGTGAAGCGGCTCCAGCCCAAGGGCGTCCTGTCCTACCGCTCGGATGAGCTCGGCCAGTCGATCCGCGGCGTGCCGGTTCTCGGCACCTTCGAGGACCTCGACCGGGTGATCCAGGAATTCCAGGAGCGGGGCATTCCGATCCGCCGGCTGGTCGCCACCCCCAGCGCCCTGGCGCCGGAGGCCCATCCGGACATGCTGATCGCCCGCGCCCGCCGCCTCGGCCTGCCGCTGGTGCGTGTCACGAGCCTCGGCGAAGGCATGCGCGACGCGGAGCTCGCGCCCCTCGAAATCGAGGATCTGCTCCTGCGGCCGACCGTGCAGATCGACCGGCACCGGCTGGAGAATTTCATCCGCGGCAAGCGCGTGCTCGTGACGGGCGGGGGTGGCTCCATCGGATCGGAGATCTGCACCCGCGTGGTCGCCTTCGGCGCGAGTGACCTCCTGATTCTCGAAAGTTCCGAGCCTTCCCTCTACGGCATTCTCGAGAACCCCGTCATCCTGTCCAGCGACACCAAGGTGGACGGCGTCATCGCCGACGTGCGCGACCGGGACCGCCTGCGCGAGATCATGAAGGATTTCCGGCCGGACGTGGTCTTCCACGCGGCTGCGCTCAAGCACGTGCCCTATCTCGAAAAGAACTGGACCGAGGGCATCAAGACCAACGTGTTCGGCTCCGTGAACGTGGCCGACGCCGCCGTCGAGGTGGGCGCCGACGCCATCGTGATCATCTCGACCGACAAGGCCATCGACCCGGTCTCGATGCTCGGCGCGACGAAGCGCTTCGCCGAGATGTACGGGCAGGCCCTCGATGCGGAGTTCATGGGCCGCAACCGGGCGACCCGGCTCATCGCGGTGCGCTTCGGCAACGTGCTGGGCTCTGTCGGCTCCGTGGTGCCCAAGTTCAAGGCGCAGATCGCCCGCGGCGGGCCGGTCACGGTCACGCATCCGGACATGGTGCGCTACTTCATGACCACCCGCGAAGCGGCGGATCTCGTGCTCACCTCGGCGTCCCATGCGGATGCGGAAGGCCGGACGCTCACGAGCGGGGCGAACAGCGATGAGCGCACCTCGATCTACGTGCTCAAGATGGGCCAGCCGGTCCGGATCTACGAGCTCGCCGAGCGCATGATCCGCCTCGCCGGATACGAGCCCGGCGAGGAGATCGAGATCTCAGTTACGGGGACGCGCCCAGGCGAGCGCCTGCACGAAATCCTCTTCGCGCGCGAGGAATCCCGTGCCGAGATCGGCGTCGACGGCGTCATGGCGGCCCGGCCGATCTTCGCCGACCGCGCCCGGCTCGACATGTGGCTGGAGCGCCTGGCCAAGGCTATCGAGACCGGCGACCGGGCGGCGGCCGAAGAAGTCTTCGAGGAGGCGATTCCGGAATTCAGCCGCCGGACGAAGGAGGCTCCGCTGCCAGCCGCCGCAGCCCGTCGGGCGTCGTCGTAACCGGAACCCAGCCGAGCTCCGCCAGGGCCGCCGGACTCGCCACGAGAGAACCCGCGAGCCGCTCATAGGCCTCGCGGCGCCCCATGGACGTTGCGGCCATCTTCAGAAGAGGGGCTGGAACGGGAAGCAGGCCAGGGCCACGGCCCAGGCCGGCCCGCAGGGCCGTCACGATCTCGGGCACCGTCACGGGCTCCGGATCCGCCACGATGAAGGGCCGCCGCAAGGGCCCCGGTGCCCGCAGGACAGCCTCCACGGCCGCCGTCAGGTTGTCGAGGGCGAGCAGCGAGCGCCGTGCCTTGAGGCCGCCGAGCGGCAGGGGCCAGGGCGAGCGGGCGAGCGCCATCAGGGACGCCATGTTGCCCTTCACGCCGGGCCCGTAGACCAGAACGGGCCGCAGGGCCGCCCAGTCGAGCCCGAGCCGGGCGAGCCCCTCTTCGGCCTCCAGTTTCGAGCGGCCGTAAGGATCGGTCGGATGCGGCGCCATCGCCTCGGTCAGGATCGTCTCGGATACGGGGCCGCTCTGGGCCCGGATGGACGACAGGAACACGAAGCGCCGGACGCCTGCACGCTCCGCCGCCCGGGCGAGGCCGAGGGTGCCCTGCGTGTTGATGGCCCGGTAATCGTCCTCGGGCAGGCCCGACATGGCATGGGCGAGGCCCGCCGAATGAATCACCGCGTCCACGTCCCGCAGGGCCGCGGCCATGTTGAAGGGCTGCGCGATGTCGCCGATCACGGCGCTCGTGGCGCCCGACGGCACCTCGGCGGGACGGCGCAGCAGCACGCGGACCCGATAGCCCCGCTTCGGCAGCTCCGCGAGGAGATGACGGCCGATGAAGCCGGTGGCGCCCGTGAGGGCGATCAGGGGTCCATTCATCACGCGACCTTCGAACGTGGACGGGAGAAGAGCCGGAGCACCAGGGCGACGAGAACGACGCCTGCGGCGAGCGCCGCGACCTGCACGATCGCCGAGCGCCAGACCAGGGTTATGGTCGCGAGAGCCACGAGGGCAAGGTTCAGCCCGAACACATGAGCGCTGACCGCAAGCGCCGAGAAGCCGTTATCGGTGGCCTTCTGGTAGAAATGGGTGCGGTGCGCCTCCCAGATTTTTTCACGCCGGGCGAGGCGGCGCAGCAGCGTGATGGTGGCGTCCATCAGATAATAGAGCGGCAGCAGGAGGGCGGCCACGAGAGCGCCCGTCCCGGCGAGCTGCAGGAGAAGCCAGCCGACCAGGAGCCCGATGGGCAGCGAGCCCACATCCCCGAGAAAGAGCCGGGCCACCGGCCTGTTGAAGGGCGCGAAGCCGATCAGCGCACCGCAGAGCGCGGCCGCATAGACGGCCGGAAGGGGCATGAGGCCCGCCCATCCGCAGAAAGCCACAAAAGCCGTGACCGGCACCATCTCGGCCACCGTGATCCAGTCGAGCCCGTCCATGAAATTGACGAGGTTCACGAACCAGACGCCCCCGAAGACCAGGAGCGCCCGTTCCAGACCGAGCGGCACGAGATCGGGCAGGAGGCGCACGTCGCTCGTCAGGACCACGGCCGTCACGGCCCCGATCTGGAGGAGAAGGCGTGGGATCGTGGGCAGCGGGCGGATGTCGTCGGTTGCGCCGACAACCGCGAGAACGAGGCCGGCCGCCGCCGCGGTCAGGAAGGATCCCGTCGCCGGTCCGGTCAAGTCCGAGAACAGGACGATGAGAAGCCCGGTCACGAGGAGGCTCGCGCCGACGACCGCGATTCCGCCGCCCTGTGGGGTCGGGATCCGGTGGCTCGAGCGCGCATTGGGGCGCGCCAGCGCATAGCGCACCAGAAGGGGTTTCAGGACGACGATCAGCAGGACCGACAGGAGGGCCGACAGGAGAGCGGGGACGAACAGCATGTCAGGCGCCGTGATAGCCGCGATACCATTCGACGAACCGGCGCACCCCCTCGTCCAGGGAGATGGACGGCGCGAAGCCCACATCCCGGCGCAGGTCGCTCACGTCGGCGCGGGTCTCCAGCACGTCGCCGGGCGGCAGGGGCTTGTCGACCCGGATCGCCTTGCGGCCGAGCGCCTCCTCGATGAGGGCGATGAGCCGGTTCACCTCCTCGGGCCGGTCGTTGCCGATATTGTAGACCCGGTGCGGGGCGCTGCTCGTCGCCGGATCCGGCGCCATGGGGTCCCAGGCCGGATCGGCCGTGGGCGCCCGGTCCACAAGGCGCACGATGCCCTCGACGATATCGTCCACATAGGTGAAGTCGCGCCAGACCTTGCCGGCATTGGCGACCTGGATCTCGCGGCCCTCCGCGATGGCGCGCGTGAAGGTGTAGACCGCCATGTCGGGCCGGCCCCAGGGACCATAGACCGTGAAGAAGCGCAGGCCCGTGGCCGGAAGCCCGAAGAGATGCGCATAGGAATGGGCCAGCATCTCGTTCGCCCGCTTGGTCGCTGCGTAGACGCTGATCGGATGATCGGCCGGGTCGTGTTCCGAAAAGGGCAGCTTGCGGTTCGCCCCATAGACGGAGCTCGACGAGGCATAGACCAGATGCCGGACGTCCCCGTGGCGGCAGGCCTCCAGCATGTTGACGAAGGCGACGAGGTTCGAGCGCGCATAGGGCCCCGCATCCACGAAGCGCACCCCGGGCTGGGCCGCGAGATGGATCACCCGTTCGAACCGGTGGCGGCGGAAGAGATCCTGTGTCGCCTCGGCCTCCGACAGGTCGATCCGCTCGGGCACGAAGGCGTTGTGGGGCGTGAGCGCGGCGAAGCGGGCCTCTTTCAGGCTCACGTCGTAATAGGGCGTGAAGCTGTCCGCGCCGACCACCATGTGGCCGTCCCTGAGCAGCCGCTTGGCCACATGGAAACCGATGAAGCCGGCCGCGCCGGTCACGAGGATGGGTGCTGACATCAGGTTCTTGAAAAGCCCGCTGCGTGATCGTTTCGGCGATGCCGGCGGAGCGGATCGGGAGGATCCGGCATCCGCTCCCGGCGGTCCTAAACGGCCGGCACCTTAGCGGGGTTTGCCCGTTCCGCAACCGCCTCGCCGGTTACGGGCGCGAAAGAAACCGTCTGGCGCTCACGGGCCACGAAGGCAGAGGGCATGACCTTCTGCATCTCGGCCTCGGCGTCCTTGAGGAAGGTATCGTCATGGCCGGGATAGAGGTGGAAGATCGCCAGGGACTTCACATTCGCGGCCTTCGCCAGCTCGACCCCCTTCTCCCAGGTGGAGTGTCCCCAGCCCCGGCAGCGGGAATATTCAGCCTCCGAGAACATGCCGTCGTAGATCATCAGGTCCGCATCCCGGACGAAGGCCGTCAGGCCCGGATCGGGCCAGGGGTCGCTGTGCTCGAGGTCGCTGATGTAGCAGACGACGCGGCCGCCATGGTCGAACCGGTAGCCCGTAGCGCCGCCGGGATGGTTCAGGCGATGGGTCGCGACGCGCGCCCCGTCCGGGAACGCGAGGGTCTCGCCCGCCTTAAAGCCGCGATGCTCGAAGCGGGCCGGAAGCTGGTCGAGGCTGACCGGGAAAAGCGGCGGCGCATAGAGGCGGTTCAGGGCGGCCTCGGCGCTCTCGCCGTCCATGTTGCCGCAATAGGTACGGATTACCCGGTTGCAGCTGAGCAGGGCGGGCTTGAAGAAGGGAAGCCCGCAGATATGGTCGAGGTGCAGGTGGCTGAGGAGGAGATCGACCTCGGCCGGCGCGTCCGCGCCGAGCTCGGTCCCGAGGGCCGACAGGCCGCTTCCGGCATCGACCACGAAGAGGCGCTCTCCGCACCGGACTTCGACACAGGCCGTATGGCTGCCGAACTCGACGAAGCGGGGACCCGAAGCGCAGGTCGAGCCACGGGTGCCCCAGAATCGGATCTGGAGCGGATCGGAGGATGCCGCGCGCCTGACCATGTCAAGACAATCGCCGAACTGGAGTTCGACGCATGTGCGCTAGCGCACATGAGGGCAGCGCATAAGGGTGAGTGGTCATGGGGGTTCGGGCCGTTTTCGTCATGCGCTCATGGCCTCCGGCTGGGTTGCCGCACGGGTGCTCTCCACGGGTTCGCCGCGCTCGAAACGGATAACCGAATCGAAGGCCGGGCGATCCATGGCGGGCGTAATTTCGGGTGTGACGAGGATAAGCCCCCGTCCGATCATGGCACGGCGCAGATCCGCCACGAGCTTGTCGGCCGCCGGGCCGGGCAATCCGTCGAGGGCGCGCTGCACCACCAGGATGTCGGGCCGGCGCACCAAGCAGCGCACCACGTCGATGGCGGCGATCTCGGCCAAGGTCAGGTCGCCGCCCTGCGGATCGACCGGCATAGCGAGCCCGATGCGGGAGACGTCGTCGTCCAGGCCGCGATCCGTCAGCACCCGGCGGATTACCTTCTGCACCGCCTCCTCGGCCCCTGCCTGATCGGCCGCGATGCGGCCGAAGAGCAGGTTGTCCTGGACGCTCGCGGCCGTGCACAGGCGGCCCTCGTCGTAGAATTCGATGGCGGGCTGCAGGCTCACCGGCAGCATCCGGGTGAAATCCGCCCGCGCGGCGACGATCCGCATCTCCAGGCCCGCATCGAGGAGGCCGAGGCGGTGGCGGCTCTCGTTGTAGAGCAGCGCGAGCCCGATCAGGCGCTCCTGGTCGCGGCCGGTCTGGACCCCGCGCCGGTTCTCCTTGCGCCGCTCCACCAGGTCCTCGAAATAGGTGCGGTCCGAGGCCGAGAAGAACGAGAAGCGCTCGAAGAGCGGGTGCCCGTCCGGAATGTCGGCGAAGATCTCGATCATGCTGGTGGCGATGGACAGGCCCATGCGGGCGAGCGGCTTGGTCAGGTCCTCGGCCTCCAGGATCGCCCGCACGAAGGGATGGCCGGCGAGCCGGTCCTCCCGGAAGGTGTCGCCGATGGCCTTTCCGAACAGAAGGTTCTCGCCGACGGTCGCATAGCGGTTGAAGCGCTTGGGATCGAAGGGGTCCACGAACCGGTCGAGCCCCTCGCGGGCGAGCGCCTTGCGCACGTCCCGGCGGGTCTCCACCAGTGCCGCCGCCAGGTCCGGCTCCCGCTTCGGATCGACGGTCCCGGCGAGGCCGCGGGCATGGATGAGTCCGTCGAGCCCGACGGTTTCGACCGCATCGATCAGGCGCCGGTCGAGCTCCGCAGCCGGTGCGGCAGCGCCGTAGACGAGGTTGTCCCGCATGGAGCCGGGGAAAAGGACCGTGTCGCCCGCAAGCGCGATGCGGTGTGCCCGCGACACGGGATCGGCGGCGCTCAGCTCCGTGCCGCCATAGGTGAGCTGCCCCGTGGAGGGAGAGAGCTGGCCGCCGATGAGGGCCGCAAGAAGCCGCGGCCCTGCATCCCCGTCGCCCACCAGGGCGACGTGGGATGGAAAGGCGATGTGGAGGTCGACGCTCGAAATCCGGGCGCCGCTCGCCGGGTCGTAGGCCGATACGCCCTTTGCCACCAGGGCGCCGTTCTGCGGCAGGGCCGCGACGGCCGGACGGTCCCGGGGCTCCATGGCCGAGAGGCTGCGGGCGAGTTCGCCGAGGAGTAGGCGCGTCCGGTCCACGATCTGCTGCCACGCCACGAGTTCCCGCACGCCATAGGCCGCAAGCGCCCCCGCGAGGGCCGAAGCCGCAAGCGCCCCCGCGGTCAGGGACGGATGGGGAGAAAGCCAGGCCCCGACAGCCAGGAGCGCCAGGGGTGCGAGCATCAGGATGCCGGCCGCGAAGGATTCGGCGAGAGCAAGGCGGCGCTCCCGGGACAGGACCGGGCCGTGGCGCTGGGCCAAAGTCCGGCCGATCCGCTCCCGCTCGAAGGATGCGGTGCCGTGGGCGCGTAAGGCAGGCAGGCGATGGATCAGGTCGGACCAGGCGGCCTCGACCCCCTCCCCTTCCCGGCGGCGCGCCTTGGCCGTGTCGACCCGCAGGAGCGCCCGGCGGGCATTGAGGATCCCGCCCAGGACCAGCATGGCCGCGAGCGTGAGGCCGAGCCGCCATTCGGTCACCAGCACCAAAGCGACGCACAGGCCGATCATGCCGCCCTGGCGCACGGACGAGATCAGGGCAGAGCCCAGGATTCCGCCCTCCCGGGACAGGGTTTCGCTCGCAAGCTCCGTCGCATCGGTCACATCGGCAGTCGCCGGCGAGGCCTTCAGCATCACGTCGAGCATGCGCGAAAGAATGCGCTGGAAGGTCCGGGTGCGGATGGCCACCGTCACCCAGTTGAGGAGGGTGAGAACCAGCGCCACGAGGACGGGCACCAGGATCAGGGCGCCGATGGCCGCCTTCAAATGCGTGTCGGGCGCAAGCGTGAAGCCCGGAAAGAGCACGAGGGGCGCCCGCCCGGTCATCTCCGGCAGGCTCAGGGCGATGGACAGGAAGGGCGCGGCCGGATCCGCCGCCCCCATGGCCAGGTCCGTGACCATGCGCACGAGATGGAGGCCGAGCACCAGCAGCCCTCCGGCCACGGCCAGAAGCAGGAAACCCAGCAGGTGGCGGGCGGGATCGGTCTTCCAGGCCAGGCGCAGCGGGTCGCGCTCCATGTCACCTCCAGGGACAAGTCCAGACGGGGTGGATCCGGATGCTCCGGACCCTCATGCGGAGCCCGGCGTCCGCCACTGCGTCCGCCCTGCCCCGTACCGACGTTACCGAAGCCTGAAGATAAGGGCCAGAGGCTCCGGCACGTCGGCGTTCCCGAAAGAAGCCGCCGAAGGAAGCCGGAAGGTCACCGGAACGGCGTCGCGGGAGGCTTGGGGCCGCGACACAATCCACCGCCCCCTCGCCGCGGGCGACCTCCCCCCTATGTGAGAGACGGCGCCGGATTTCGCCGGGAATCCCACCGACAGCCATCATGCCATCGATCCCCTCGACGCCTCTCGATTCCGTCTTCGGACTGATCCTCGACCTGCCCTCCCGGCGCCCGGCGCCGGACATGCCCGCACGCCTCGAAGGCCTGTTCCAGGAGCTGGCCCAGGAGCAGGGCCCGCGCCCGCCCGAGGAGGTGGAGGACATGATCTGGGCGATCTGGGCCTCCCACGAGGACGAAGCGGCCGAGGAGACCATGGCGGAGGCCATCGACGCCCTGGCGTCCGGGGCCCTGAAACAGGCGCGGCCGCTCCTCGACCGGCTCGTCGCGCGCCATCCCGGCTGGGCGGAGGCCTGGAACAAGCGGGCCACCCTGAGCTTCATCGAGAAGCGCGATGCGGACAGTCTCGCGGACATCGCCCGTACCCTCGAGCTCGAGCCGCGCCATTTCGGCGCCGTGTCGGGTTTCGGCCAGATCTGCCTCCGGCAAGGGCGCCTCAACGAGGCGCGTGCGGCCTTTCAGATCGCCCTGTCGATCAACCCTCACCTGGAGGATCTGCGTGAGATGCTGGAGGATCTGGCGCCCGAGAACCTGATGCTGCACTGACGCCGGGCCGCGACACAGGAGATGTTGCAGGCAAGGCCGCTGCGGGTAGTCTCGTGGCATGTCCGATTCGCTCGCCCGCTCCGCCTCCCCGTCTCTCCTCCCGCCCGATGGGCGCCAATCCCCCATGGCAGCCGGGGTGCAGCGGGGCGTGCGCCGCCTCTTCGCCCAGCTCGGCCACGCGACCCTGCCCGAATTTTCCCTGGCGAACGGCCGGCGCGCCGACATCATCGCGCTGGCGCCCGACGGGGTGCTGACCATCGTGGAGATCAAGTCGAGCGTGGCGGATTTCCGCGCCGACCGGAAATGGCCGGATTACGAGGATTTCTGCGACCGGTTCTTCTTCGCCGTACCCGAGACCGTGCCGTTCGACATCCTGCCCGAGGATCGCGGCCTTATCGTCGCCGACAGCTTCGGCGCCGCCATCCTGCGGGAGGCGAGGCGCCATCCGCTCGCAGGCGCCCGCCGCAAGGCCGTGACCTTGCGCTTCGCCCAGGCCGCAGCCCTCGCGCTGCATGCGCTCGCCGATCCGGATGTGATCCAGGACGGGCGGCTTTAACCTTCCCGATCTTTGTCAGACTCGTTCCTGGCGGGCGCTCAGCGCGGCGCACGCTTCGCGAGGATCCGCTGCAGGGTACGGCGGTGCATATTGAGGCGGCGGGCGGTTTCCGAGACGTTGCGGCCGCACAATTCGTAGACCCGCTGGATATGCTCCCAGCGCACCCGATCGGCGGACATCGGATTTTCCGGCGGAGTCGCCCGTTCGCCTGGGCGGGCCATGAGGGCGGCATGGATCTCGTCCGCGTCGGCGGGCTTGGCGAGGTAATCGAAGGCGCCCATCTTCACGGCCGTGACGGCCGTCGCGATGTTGCCGTAGCCCGTGAGGATGACGCCGCGGGCGTCGGGACGCCGGTTCTTGAGGCGCTCGATCACGTCGAGGCCGTTGCCGTCCCCGAGGCGCATGTCGATCACCGCGAAGGCGGGGGCTTCGCTCTCGATCGCCGCGATACCCTCGGCCACGCTTTCGGCTACGCGGACCTGGTAGCCGCGGCCCTCCATGGCGCGGGCGAGGCGCGTCGAGAAGGGACGGTCGTCGTCCACGATCAAGAGGCTCTTGTCGGCGCGATCCTCGAACGCCACGGGCGCATCGGCCATCAGAACATCTCCTTGCATCCGGGAAGGCTCCCTGAAAGATGAGCCCGGTGCGGCTCACTCTCATATATGGGAATTGTTGCCTTCTTCCGTGAGGCCTTCCCCTTTGTCGGCCTGCGGCAAAATTGCCGCACCCTGATCAAACGCATGACGGGGCCAAACGATCCGCGCAATGGCGCCGTGGTCCGGCGGGACCGCATTGGTGAGGGTGAGCTGGGCGCCCGAGCGCTCGATCAGGGTCTTGGCGATGAACAGCCCCAGCCCAAGGCCCGAACCGCCCTCCTCCTCGGCATCGCCCTCGATACGCTTGGCGGCACTGCGGGTGGTCACATAGGGCTCTCCGACCCGCAGCAGGATGTCGGGGGCATAGCCCGGGCCGTCGTCGCGGATCTCCAGGGAGACCTCCTGGGGCGTCCAGGTCGCCTCCAGGGTCACGTGGGTCTCGGCAAAGTCGGTCGCATTGTCGAGGATGTTGGACAGGCCGTAGACCACGCCGGGATTGCGACGGGCCATGGGCTCGGGCCCTTCCCCGTGGCACAGGACCCGGACATCGAAATCCAGCGCCCGCTGCGGCTCGACGATCTCCTCCACCAGGTGCTGGAGCGAAATCGTCTCCAGGAAGTCGCCCTCCTCCTGCCCCATGGAGGTGAGCTTGGTCAGGATGGTGCGGCAGCGCTCCACCTGCTCCCGCAGGAGCTTCAGATCCTCGGCCGTCGGGCTGTCGGCCGGGGTCGCATGGTCGAGCTCCTTCGCCACGAGCGCGATGGTGGCGAGAGGCGTGCCCAGCTCGTGGGCGGCCGCCGCCGCGAGGCCGTCGAGCTGGGAGAGATGCTGCTCCCGGGCAAGCACCAGCTCCGTGGCCGCGAGCGCCTGCCCGAGCTGGCGCGCCTCCTCGGCCACCCGCCAGGCATAGATGCCGATGAAGACCGTCCCGAGCAGAATCGCGGTCCAGATGCCGGTGACGTAGAGGAACGGCAAAGAAAGCGGCTGTCCCGGCACCCAGGGCAGCGGCCGGTGGGCCAGGGTCAGAAGGGTCGCCAGACCGATCACCAGGAGGCCAAGGCCAAGCGTCCGCTCCGGCGTCAGTGCCGTGGCCGAGATCAGCACCGGTGCGAGAAACAGGATCGCGAAGGGGTTCTCGAGCCCGCCCGTGAGATAGAGCAGCCCCGCCAGCTGCAGGGTGTCGAAGGCCAGGAGCACGGTCGCGGCATTGTCACTGAGGCGGTGGCTCGCCGGATATTCGATGCGCAGCATCAGGTTGACGACCGCCGAGACTGCGATCACCGAGAAGCACAGCCCGAACGGAAGCTCGAAACCGAGGCCGAACCGCACCACGGCGACCGCGACGGCCTGCCCGGCAATGGCCAGCCAGCGCAGGCGCACCAGGGTGTCCAGGCGCAGCTGCCGGGCATTATGGGTCAGGCGTGCGGGTTGAATATCCATCATCCACCAACAGGATAGGGCCGGCATGCGGCCCGCCAAGCAAGGCGGCGGACACAAACTTTCCTGTCGTCGAGAAGTTTACGGCAGGATGTGAGGCCGATTTTCCCAAGAATTCGCATCAGACTTATGAAGCCTTGCTTTTGACGAGAGGAACTTTCATTTTACCGTCATGGTTGAGGATAAGTCCGGCTCGGTTTTCGAGGAGAACAGGGGACACTCGACCATATGGGGTATTTCAATGAATTTTTCCTATTATTGGTATGAGGCCGCCCATTGGATGCTCGGGCCTGCCCGGGCCGCATCCGACGTGACCAAGTCCCTGTTCGAGAATCCCGACAACCCTTTGACCAACACGGCCTATGGCCGCACCGTCTCGGCCGCCTGCGAGATGTTCGAGCGCACGACGCGCCGCTACGAGAAGCCCGCCTTCGGCCTTGCGACCACGGTGATCGACGGCCGGGAGGTCGCGGTTTCCGAGCGCATCGTCTGGGAGCGGCCCTTCTGCGACGTGATCTCCTTCGAGCGGGACTTTCCGGGCGCGGCCGCGCAGCCGCGCCTCCTGATCGTCGCGCCCATGTCGGGGCATTACGCCACACTCCTGCGCGGCACGGTGGAGACTTTTCTCCCCACCCATCGGGTCATGATCACCGATTGGACGGATGCCCGCATGGTGCCGCTGGCGGAGGGCCGCTTCGACCTGGACGATTACATCGACTACCTGATCGCCATGTTCCGGTCCTTCGGGCCGGACCTCCACGTGATGGCGGTGTGCCAGCCGGCCGTGCCGGTGATCGCCGCCATCGCCCGCATGGAGGCCGAGAAGGACCCCTGCACGCCCCGCTCCATGATTCTCATGGGCGGCCCCATCGATACCCGCCGCTCGCCCACCGCCGTCAACGAGTTGGCGGAAAAGCGGGGCATCGAGTGGTTCGAGCGCCACTGCATCACCAAGGTGCCGCCCTCCCATCCGGGCTTCTGGCGCAGCGTCTATCCGGGCTTCCTGCAGCTCTCCGGCTTCATGGCCATGAATTTCGACCGGCACATGAACGCCCATTGGGAGATGTTCGAGCACCTGGTGGACGGGGACGGCGATTCGGCCGAGAAGCACCGCGACTTCTACGATGAATACCTCGCCGTGATGGACCTGACGGCCGAGTTCTACCTCCAGACCGTCGACACGGTCTTCGTCCGGCACGATTTGCCGAAGGGCGAAATGATGCACCGGGACAAGCCGGTGGATCTCATGTCGATCCGCCGCTGCGCCATCATGGCCATCGAGGGCGAGCGGGACGATATTTCGGGCATCGGCCAGACCAAGGCGGCCCTCGAGCTGACCCCGAACCTGCCGGCCGAGAAGAAGCTCTACCACCTGCAGAAGGGCGTCGGCCATTACGGCGTCTTCAACGGCTCCCGCTTCCGGGCGGAAGTCGCACCCCGCATCCGCGATTTCATCGCGCTTCACGGGGTGGCTCAGGAGGCACGGCGGGAGGCAGCGCAGGCCTGACGCTGCGCCCCTGCGGGATGGTATTACGTCCGGGACCGAAATCCTGTATGGTTAAGCTCGACGGCGCCGATCCGGGAGCTCTTTCGTCACGTCGCTCCGCCGCGGTGGCGCCGCCGAATCAGTAGGACAGGATGGCCGAAACGGGACAATTACGGCTGTGGTGGGACTCCTGGAGGCGTCAAGACCCGGTGCCCGGATTTGGCGTCGCAGGAGGAGCGGCAAACGGCTGCGCTGACAATTCTGCCCCTTCGGGGCAGATTGCCGACATGAGATTCGCCCTGTTCCGCCGCGTTCCTGCGGACCCTCCCCATCTCAAAGTTTCCCACGACGGCCAGGCTTTCAAGGTGGCCTTGAAACGCCGGCCCACCGCCAAGCGGATCACCTTGCGCGTGTCCAACGCGACCGGCGAGGTGGTGCTGACGATTCCGGAGCGGACCGACCTCGGCATCGCGCAACGCTTCGCCGACAGCCATGGCGGCTGGATCGCCACGCGTCTCGCCAAGGTGCCCATGCGGGTGCTCTTCGAGCCGGGTGCCCTGGTGCCCCTGCGCGGCGTGCCCCACAGGATCGTTCATTGGTCGAACATTAGGGGAACAACCCAAGCCATCCGCACCGCCGACGGCACCCCGATCCTGGCCGTTTCAGGGGAGCAGCCGCACGTGGCTCGCCGGGTCCAGGATTTCCTGGAGGCGGAGGCGAAGCGCGATTTCGCCGAGGCCGTGAAGCGCCACACCGCCGCCCTCGGCGTCAAGGCGAAGCGAATTACCGTACGCGACACCAAGAGCCGCTGGGGCTCGTGCTCGGCAAGCGGGGCCCTGAGCTTCTCCTGGCGTCTCGTGATGGCGCCGCCGTTCGTGCTGGACTATCTCGCGGCCCACGAGGTCGCGCATCTGCGCGAACTGAACCATTCCCACCGGTTCTGGAAGCTCACCCACGACCTCTGCCCGCGCACCGAGGAGGCCGAGGCCTGGCTCAAGACCTACGGCAGCGCCCTGCACCGCTTCGGGTGATGGTCCCCTCCTTTCGGACAGTTGATTTTGCACTGCAGCAGACCTAAATCCCTGCGCCGTGACGGCGCGGGAACACGGTCTTTGCATCGGGCGAGCCGCGGCTCTCCTGGCGTCCGTCGCGAGGACAGCCACGATGCGGCTTCATCGCTCCGAGAGCCGGAAGGCGAATGCTTTTCTTAAGTCACGACGGACCAGCCCGGCCTTAAGCCCGCACGGCTGAGCTTTCTTTGCGCCTCAAGCAGGTCGAAGCCATGCCGGCGATTGCGCAGGACCACCCGGACCTCCCCGAATCCGCCCCGATACCGACCAAAACGCACGGCTCCGGGTTCTGGACGCTCGCCCTTGGGTCCCTGGGGGTCGTCTATGGGGATATCGGGACGAGCCCCCTTTATGCCCTCAAGGAATCCCTCTCGGCCGCCGCAGCCGGCGGTGCGCCGACCCGCGAGATGGTGTTCGGCATCGTGTCCCTCATCCTTTGGGCGCTGATCGTCATCGTCTCCATCAAGTACGTGCTGTTCATCCTGCGCGCGGACAACAACGGCGAGGGCGGGACGCTCACCCTCATGGCGCTCGCCCAGCGCGCCCTGGGGCACAACGTGTTCGTCATCACCCTTCTCGGGATGCTGGGCGCGGCGCTGTTCTATGGCGACGCCATCATCACGCCGGCGATCTCCGTGCTCTCGGCCGTGGAAGGCCTGAACCTCGCAACACCCGCCTTCGAGCCCTACGTGCTGCCGATCAGCTTAGGGATCCTCGTCGCCCTCTTCGCCGTGCAGAGCCGCGGCACCGCAAAAGTCGCCGCCTGGTTCGGCCCGATCATGGTCCTGTGGTTCGTGCTCCTTGCCCTGGGAGGTCTGAGGCACATCGCCGACGAGCCGGGTATCCTGGCGGCGCTGAGCCCCACCTACGGAATCGTGTTTCTGGCCACCCACGGAACGGCGGGCCTTTTCGCCCTGGGCGCGGTCTTCCTGGCCGTGACGGGCGCGGAGGCGCTCTATGCGGATCTCGGCCATTTCGGCCGGCGCCCGATCCAGCTCGCCTGGCTGGTCTTCGTCCTGCCGTGCCTTGCCCTCAACTATTTCGGCCAGGGAGCCCTGATCCTGGCCGCTCCCGAGGCGCTCGAGAATCCCTTCTTCCTGCTCTATCCGGCGTGGTCGCTCCTGCCCATGGTCGGAATGGCGACGGTGGCGACCATCATCGCCAGCCAGGCGGTGATCACGGGCGCCTTTTCCCTGACCCAGCAGGCGATCCAGCTCGGCCTGCTGCCGCGGATGGAGATCCGCTGGACCTCCGAGAAGGAGCGCGGGCAGATCTATGTGCCGCGGGTGAACTGGCTGCTTCTCGCGGCCGTCATCTTCCTGGTGATCATCTTCCGGACGTCCAGCGCCCTCTCGCATGCCTATGGCCTTGCCGTAACGGGGACCATGGTGGTCACCACCGTGATGGCGTTCTTCGTGGTCCGGTACTTCTGGCGCTGGTCGCTTGCGGCCTCCGTGACGGTGATCGTGCCGTTCCTTGTCGTCGATACGATCTTCCTCGCGGCCAATGCCCTCAAGATCCCGCAGGGCGGCTGGATGCCCCTCGTGGTCGGGGCGGCGCTGATGGTGGTCATGGGAACCTGGCGGCGCGGCACCCGGATTCTGTTCGAGAAGACCCGCAAGATCGACGTGCCGCTCCTGGATCTCGTGAAGATGCTGGAGAAGAGCCCGCCCCATCGGGTGAAGGGAACGGGCGTGTTCCTGACGAGCGACCCGGAGACCGCGCCGTCCGCCCTCCTCCACAATCTCAAGCACAACAAGGTCCTGCACGAGCAGAACGTGATCCTGACCGTCACCATCCAGGATGCGCCGCGCCTGGAGGACGGGGACCGGGTCGGGATCGAGCCGATCGGCGAGTCCTTCTGGCGGGCGACAATGGCCTACGGCTACATGGAGACCCCCGACATTCCCCATGGGCTCGCACTCCTGCGCAAGCAGGGCTTCAAGTTCGACATCATGGCAACGTCGTTCTTCGTGTCGCGCCGGTCGCTCCGTCCGGCCGTCCAGGGAGGAATGCCGCTCTGGCAGGACAAGCTGTTCATCGGCCTGGCCAAATCCGCGAGCGACGCCACCGACTTCTTCCGCATCCCGACCGGGCGGGTTCTCGAGGTCGGGACGCAGGTGACGGTGTAAGCCACCGGCCGGAGGATGACAGGTCCGCCGTTTCGGCTTAGAGCATCTGGCCCGAAAGCCTGTTATTTCCGTTCCGACACGGGCCGATCCGCACTCCCATGCTCAAGCCCGACACCCTTGCCCTGACGGTCCTCCTCGCGTTCCTCACCTCCCTGGGGCCGCTCTCCACGGACATGTACCTGCCCGCCCTGCCGAGCATCGCGGCGGAGCTCGGGGCGAGCACCGGCCAGGCGCAGCTCACCCTCTCAGTCTTCCTCCTGGGATTCGCGGCCGGGCAGTTCGTCTACGGGCCTGTCTCCGACCGGGTCGGCCGCAAGCCGGTCCTGCTGTTCGGGCTCGGGCTCTTCACCCTGGCGAGCCTAGTCTGCGCCGTCTCCCCGTCCATCGAGACTCTGATCGCGGCCCGCTTCGTGCAGGCGCTGGGCGCCTCGGGCCCCATCGTGCTCGCCCGCGCCATCGTGCGCGACTTCTACGAGGGCCCCCGCGCGGGCCGGGAATTGTCGCGTATGGGCACGATCATGGGGATCGTCCCGGCCGTGGCACCGGTGATCGGCGGCCTCGTCACCCAGGCGGGCGGCTGGCGCATGAATTTCATCGTCACCATCCTGGGCGGCGGAGTGCTCGCGGCCGCCGTGGCCTGGCGCCTGCCCGAGCCGATCCGCCGGAAATCTCCGCACCCGGTCTCGTTTCCGGCCATCCTCAAGGGTTTTCGCACCCTGCTGAAGCATCCGGGCTACCGGGTCTATGTGGGTCTCGCCATGCTGACCTATGGCGGCCTCTTCGCGTTCATCTCCGGCTCGTCCTTCGTGCTCCAGGGCGTCTACGGCCTGGGCCAGCTTCCTTACGCCTTCTCGTTCGGCTTCATGGTGCTGGGCTATATCGCCGGCACGTTCCTGGCCCAGCGGCTCGTGGGGCCACGGGGCCTCGACGGCACGATCCGGATCGGCGTGTCATGCCTGGCGGCGGGCGGGCTCACGATGCTGCTCCTGGTCACGCTGAAGATCGGCTCCTTCATGGCCGTCACGGGCCCCATGGCGCTCTATGCGGTGGGGGTCGGCCTCACCATGCCGCAATCCATGGCCTCGGCCCTGATGCCCTTCCCCGAACGGGCGGGCGCCGCTTCCTCGCTCCTCGGCATCTGCCAGATGACCTTCGCGGCAATCCTCGGCATCGTACTCGGCCAGAATCTCGGCGCCTCCGCCTTGCCGCTGCCCCTCGCCATCGCGGGGACCGGCACCCTGGCGCTGGCCCTGTTCGCGGCTACGGGCCGGGCAAGGCGGGCCGAGGCCGCATGACCGGAAAGGCATGACCATGGCACCGGCTTCCGCGTTCATCCGTCAGGCCGGCCCGGAAGACCGGGCCGCGATCGAGGCGATCGTAGAGGCCGCCTATGCTCCCTACATTCCTCGCATCGGGCGGAAGCCGGGGCCGATGCTGGACGATTACGAAATCCTCATCGCGGATGGCCGCGTCCATGTGCTGGTCGACGGTGGGATCGTCCGCGGCCTCGTGGTCCTGATCCCGGACGGGGACGCCCTTCTCCTCGACAATGTCGCGGTCGATCCGCGGGCGCAGGGGCGCGGCTACGGACGGATGCTCCTGAATTTCGCCGAGGCGGAGGCCCGCCGGACCGGCGTCCGGACCTTACGCCTCTACACGAACGAAGCCATGACCGAGAACATCGCCCTCTACGGGCGCCTCGGCTTCGTCGAGACCCACCGGGCCGTCGAGAAGGGCCTCCGGCGGATCTACATGACGAAGGTGCTGAAAGCCTGACGGGCCTCTAAAGGCTCGGGCGTGAGCTCGATCTCACGCCCGGAACTCCAGGTCTTGTTTATGAGCATCTTTCCACGCGAAACCGGTTCCGGCTTCTGCGTCCGATGCTTTAGAGCCCGAACAGCTTCTCGAAGAAGTTCTTCTCCCGCGAGCCGTGGCGGGCCGGCTGGGGCTGGATCCAGCCGCTTTCCCGCGGCACGGCGCCGCTCGGCAGCTCGCCGGCGCTCGCGACCGGAACGTCCGCAGGCGCGCGCTGGAAGTACTCGCTGCCCGGCAGCGGCACAGGCTTCTGGTCCTTCAGGGCCACCTTCATGAAATTGTGCCAGACCTCGGTCGGCAGGTTGCCGCCGGTCACGCGCTTGGTGAGCGCGCCGTCGTCGTTGCCGAGCCAGACGCCCGCCACCAGCGACCCGGAGAAGCCCATGAACCAGGCGTCCTTGTAGTCGTTGGTCGTGCCGGTCTTGCCGGCCAGGTCCCAGCCGGGGATCTGCGCCCGCCGGGCCGTGCCGATGACGAAGGTGTTGTGCATCATCTCGTTCATCATGGCGACGGCGCCGGGATCGATGACGCGGCCGAGGCCGCCGCCGGCCGGGCGCCGGTAGACGACCTTGCCGTCCGTCGTCTTCACCTGGGTGATGACGTACGGGATGACGCCGGTGCCGCCATTGGCGAAGGCCGCATAGGCGCTCACCAGCTCCAGAGGCGTGACCTCGGAGGTGCCGAGCGCCAGGGACGGGTTGGCCTGGAGCGGCGACGTGATGCCGAGCCGCTGGGCGGTCTGCACCACGGCCTTCGGCCCGACCTCCAGGTTGAGCTTCACCGCGATGGTGTTGAGGGACAGGGCGAGCGCGTTCCGCAGCGTCACCGGTCCGCGGAATTTGCGGTCGTAGTTCTCGGGCGTCCAGCCCTTGTAATTGACCGGGGAATCGTCGCGCACGTCGTCGGGGGTGCGGCCCTGCTCCACGGCCGTGAGATAGATGAACGGCTTGAAGGCAGAGCCCGGCTGGCGGCGGGCCGCGGTGGCCCGGTTGAACTGGCTCGTCTCGTAGTTGCGCCCGCCCACGAGGGCTCTCAGCGCCCCATCCGGCTGCATGGCCACGAAGGCGCCCTGGCTGACATTGAACTTCTGCCCCTTGGCGTCGAGCTCGTCCACCAGCGCCCGCTCGGCCGCGCTCTGCATGGCCGGGTCGATGGTGGTCGAGACCACGATGTCGGATTCGACCGTGCCGACGAAATCGTCGAGCACGTCCATCACGTAATCGGCCGCATAGTTCACCGAGCCCGCCCCGCGCTGGCGCACGGGCTGAGCCGGGGCGCCGAGGGCCGTCTTGGTCATGCCCGGCGTGATGAAGCCGAGCTCGTTCATGGCCGCGATCACCAGCTCGGCGCGGGCCTGGGCGGCCTCCGGGTTGCGGTTCGGCGCGAGCCGCGAGGGCGCCTGGACGAGGCCCGCGAGCACCGCGGCCTCCGACAGGGACACGCTGCGGGCGGACTTGCCGTAATAGCGCTGGGCCGCCGCCTCCACGCCATAGGCGCCGGCGCCGAAATAGACCCGGTTGAGATAGAGTTCGAGGATCTGGTCCTTGGTGTAGTTGCGCTCCAGCCAGAGGGCCAGGATCGCCTCCTGGATCTTGCGCGAGGCGGTGCGCTCCTGGGTCAGGAACAGGTTCTTGGCGAGCTGCTGGGTCAGGGTCGAGCCGCCCTGCAGGCCTCCCCGATTGGTCACGTTACGGAAGACAGCCCGCGCGATACCGATGGGGTCGACGCCGAAATGGTCGTAGAAGCGCCGGTCCTCGATGGCCACGAAGGCCTTCGGCAGGTAGGGCGGCAGCTCCTTGAGGGCCACGGTTTGCCCGCCGGTCTCGCCCCGGTTGGCCAGAAGGGAGCCGTCGCTCGCCATGATGGCGATGTTCGGCGGCCGCTTCGGCACGGCGAGCTGGTCGATGGGCGGAAGCTGGGCGGCGTAATAGGCGACGACACCGCCGACCGCGATGATGCCCCACAGGCACAGGACCACGGCGCCATAAGTCAGCCGGCGCAGGATGGACCCGCCGCCCCGGCGGCGCTTGGCCTTCTTGGTTCGCGGCGCGCGGCGAGGCGACGATGCGCCCCCGCCCTGAGAAGCCCGTTTCTGCCCCATTCGGCCCCCTGCCCGATCCTCAGGCGAAAGGCGAAAATCCAACGCCCCCGCATCGGTCTCCGGCGTCTCGAAGGACGGCTCGCGCCGGTCGCGTCCGTTCGCCACGTCTTACCCCGTTTCATGCGGCCGGCATGCTCCGGCCTTCGCCTGTTGTGGAGCACGGTAAATGTGGCGGTTTAAGGGGCGGTTAAGCGAAAATTCACACGGGCGGACCCGCGAAAGCCGCCCTGGGGAGGCGCCGTAAGGGAACTGCCGAGCTTGCGGGGCGTTCGCTTCCCCATGGACTCCTACATCGTCGTCCTGACTGGCTTCGGCGCGGTGGTGCTCCTCACCGCCTGGCTTCCGATGGTCCTCAAGGAGTTGCCCCTTACCCTGCCGATCGTCTGCGTCGCGTTGGGCGCGGTGCTGTTCGCGATCCCGCAGGTGCCGGGCACCATTCCGCATCCGGGCGAGCGCCTGGAAATCGTCGAGCGCCTGACCGAGCTCGTGGTCATCATCGCGCTGCTCGGCGCCGGGCTGAAGATCGACCGACCGTTCCACTGGTTCCGCTGGCGGGCGACCTGGCGTCTCCTCGGCATCGCCATGCCGCTGACCATCGCGGCCCTGGCCCTGCTGGGCCGGAATCTCCTGGGACTCGGCCCGGCCACCGCCCTGCTTCTGGCCGCCGCACTCGCGCCCACCGACCCGGTCCTCGCCAGCGACGTGCAAGTGGGACCGCCCGGCAGCGGTGAGGAGGACGAGGTTCGCTTCGCGCTCACGTCCGAAGCCGGCCTGAACGACGGGCTCGCCTTCCCGTTCGTGCTGCTGGCAATCACCCTCACGGGCGAGGCGGACGCTTCCGCCCTCGCGACATGGTTCACCTATGCGGTGGCCTGGAAAATCGCCGTGGGTGTCGGGATCGGCTATCTCGCCGGGCGGACCTTGGGCTGGCTCACCTTCCATCTGCCCAACCGGGCCCGCCTGTCCCGCACCGGGGTGGGGTTCGTGGCGCTCGGCATCACGTGCCTCGTCTACGGTCTGTGCGAGATGGCGAAGGGCTACGGCTTCGTGGCGGTGTTCGTGTCGGCGCTCGCGCTGCGCGCCACCCAGGCCGGGCATCCGTACCAGCGCCGCCTCCACGATTTTGCCGAGGAGCTGGAGCGCCTGCTCATGATGATGCTGCTCGTCCTGTTCGGTGGGGCAATCACCGGGGCGGACCTTCTTGCGGCTCTCACCTGGCCGGCAATTCTCTTCGCATTCCTGGCGATCTTCCTGGTGCGGCCCCTCGCGGGCTGGATCAGCCTTCTGGGTTTCGCGAGGCCCGCCGACGAGAAGCTGCTCATCAGCTTCTTCGGCATCCGCGGCATCGGCTCGATCTATTATCTCGCCTACGCGATGCAGAACGGCGCCTTCGAGGCGCCCAACCTCGTCTGGAGCACGGCCGGGCTCATCATCCTCGTGTCCATTCTCCTGCACGGCGTGACGGTTACGCCCGCCATGGCGCATCTCGACCGCCGCCGGCGCGCCCGCGCCGAGGCGCCGCCTATTCGGCCGCGAGAGGAAGCTCGCCCGTCCGCGGATCAGCCTTCGCCAGATCCCGGATATGGGCCAGGTCCCTGAGGAAGGCGTCATAGGCCTGATGCCGCGTCTCCTCGTCCGGCAGGCGCAGCAGATAGGAGGGGTGCACGGTCACGTAGCCGTTCAGGTCCCCGAACCGGGCCCGCCCGCGGGAGCGGGAAATCGGCGTCTGCTTGCCGGTGAGGGCCAGAACGGCGGTGCCGCCGAGCGCCACCACGAGCTTCGGCCTGACCAACTCCAGCTCCTTCATCAGCCAGGGACGGTAATGCTTCACCTCGCCGGCCGTGGGCTTGGAATGGATGCGCCGGTGCCCGCGCTGCTCGAACTTGAAGTGCTTCACCGCATTGGTGAGATAGACCTTGTCCCGGTCGATCCCGGCCTCCTTCATGGCCTTGTCGAACAGCCGGCCCGCAGGCCCCACGAAGGGACGTCCCTGCAGGTCCTCCTGATCGCCGGGCTGCTCGCCGACGAACACGATATCCGCATGAGCCGGGCCCTCGCCGAACACCGCCTGGGTCGCGCCCGGCACCAGCGGCCCAGCGGCCGCGATGGCGGCGTTGAGCTCCTTCAGGGTCTTCGGCTCATGATCCCGAGGGTCTTCGGTATCCCTAGGGTCTTCGGTTTCGGGCTTGCTTCTGGTCGGCATGGCGCTCTCCTGCTCATCCTCCCGGTCAACGCGCCGGAGCCCGGTTTGGATCGGGCCATCGCTCGCGGCATCCTGCGACAGGCAGCGCCGGACATCCCGGGCCATTCCGTTGAGCCGGTGCACGAGCGGATCGCTCTCGATGTGCAGGAGTTCGCGCTCCCCGTTCAGGACGCGCCAGACGAGCTGATAAAGCAGCGCATAACGTTCCGGGTCGTTGTGGCGGACGACGAGACCGATCATCTCGCCCACGCTGCGCGGCAGGGCGACCGGCGGCGCCTCGCCCTCCTGTTCATCCCGCTCCCCGAACAGGTCGGGCGCCGCGACGACCCAGGTCACATGCTGCGGCGCCAGCTCCTCGGCGATCAGCTGGCGCACCGCCCGCCGGAACCCCTCCAGATCGGCGCCCTCCTCGAGGGTGACGCAGTGAAGCGCCATGACGATCCTCCCTCAGCCTGCGTGTCGGTTACGACAGGCCTTTGCGAATAACTTTTTCGTTCTTTATTTGTTCTAGCAAAGAGAGAGGTTCGCGACGAGCCTTTCCGGGAGGACGCGAGGTCGCAGAGGGCGGAGTGCCTATCTTGGAAGAGGTGAAGGGTGGCGTTGCCAGCGCCCTTCCTCTCACCCCGTCATGGCCATCCAGGCCTTGGGGACCACAGCGCTGCAAAACGAAAATCCCCGGGCTGGTCCCGGGGATTTTCGTAGAGGGAAATGCCGAGCAGCGGTTACAGGATGAACCGGCTCAGGTCCGTGTTCTTGGCGAGGCTCTCGACCTCGCCGCGCACATAGGCGGCGTCGACCGTCACGGTCTCGCCGGAACGGTCGGGCGCCGTGAAGGAGACCTCATCGAGGACCCGCTCCAGCACCGTCTGGAGGCGGCGGGCGCCGATATTCTCGACGGAATTGTTCACCTCCACGGCCACCTGGGCCAGGGCATCCACGGCATCGTCCGTGAAGACGAGCTCGACGCCTTCCGTCTTCATGAGCGCGACGGATTGCTTGATGAGGCTCGCTTCCGTCTCGGTGAGGATGCGCTTGAAATCCTCCACCGTGAGCGGCGACAGCTCCACGCGGATCGGCAGGCGGCCCTGCAGCTCGGGCAGCAGGTCCGAGGGCTTGGAGACGTGGAAGGCGCCGGACGCGATGAACAGGATATGGTCGGTCTTCACCGGCCCGTATTTGGTCGCGACCGTGGTGCCCTCGATGAGCGGCAGCAGGTCGCGCTGCACACCCTCGCGGGACACGTCGCCGCTGGCGCGGCCCTCGCGGGCGCAGATCTTGTCGATCTCGTCCAGGAAGACGATGCCGTTGTTCTCCACCTGCCGGATCGCCTCCTGCACGATGGCGTCCTGGTCGATCAGCTTGTCGGATTCCTCCGTGACCAGCGGCTCGTAGGCCTCGCGCACGGTGGTGCGGCGCGTCTTGGACCGGCCGCCGAAGGCCTTGCCGAACATGTCGCCGAGATTGATCGCGCCCACCGAAGCGCCCGGCATGCCGGGGATCTCGAACATGGGCATGCCCTGCTGGCCGCCGCTCTGCACCTCGATCTCGATCTCCTTGTCGTCGAGCTCGTTGGCGCGCAGCTTGCGGCGGAAACTGTCCCGCGTGGCGGCGCTGGCCGTGGTGCCGACGAGAGCGTCGAGCACGCGCTCCTCGGCGGCGAGATGCGCCTTGGCCTGGACCTGCTTGCGCCGCTCGTCGCGCACGAGGCCGATGCCGACCTCGACGAGGTCGCGCACGATCTGCTCCACGTCGCGGCCCACATAGCCCACTTCCGTGAACTTCGTCGCCTCGACCTTCAGGAACGGTGCGCCCGCGAGCCGCGCCAGGCGGCGGGAGATCTCGGTCTTGCCGCAGCCGGTGGGCCCGATCATCAGGATATTCTTGGGCGCCACCTCCTCGCGCAGCGACCCTTCAAGCTGCTGGCGGCGCCAGCGGTTGCGCAGCGCGATGGCGACCGCGCGCTTGGCCTCGTACTGGCCGACGATGTGGCGGTCGAGTTCGGAAACGATTTCACGGGGCGAGAAGGCGTTCATTCGGTTTCCAGCGTTTCGATGACGATGTTGGAATTGGTGTAGACGCAGATCTCGGCCGCGATGGTGAGGGACCGCCGGACGATGGCTTCCGCATCCTGAGTCGAATCGGCGAGCGCCCGCGCGGCCGCGAGGGCGTAATTGCCGCCGGAGCCGATGGCCGCGATGCCGTTTTCCGGCTCCAGCACGTCGCCGGCGCCGGAGAGCAGCAGGCCCACCTCCTTGTCGGCGACGAGCATCATGGCCTCCAGGCGGCGCAGATAGCGATCGGTGCGCCAGTCCTTGGTCAGCTCGACGCAGGCGCGGGTGAGCTGGCCCGGATATTGTTCCAGCTTCGCCTCCAGCCGCTCGAACAGCGTGAAGGCATCGGCGGTCGAGCCCGCGAAGCCGCCGATCACGCCGCCCTTGGCGAGGCGGCGCACCTTGCGGGCATTGCCCTTGACGATGGTCTGGCCCAGGCTGACCTGTCCGTCGCCGCCGATGACGACGCGGCCGCCCTTGCGGACCATGAGGATCGTGGTGGCATGCATGGTGGGAGAGGCTGTCTCGGACAAAGGATCGCTCCGGCGGGGAATGGGACTGACTTAATCATCTTCGCCGCAAAAGCAACGCGGGTGGCGTTTCGGCCGCCACGCTGATAGAAGGCCCCATCACCTCATTGCGCCGTCTCTTTCACAAGGATGTTTCACGATGCGCGCCGCGAGCGTCAGCCGCCGCACCGCCGAGACCGATGTCGCCCTGTCGATTGCCCTCGATGGCACCGGCAAGGCCGAAATCGCCACGGGTGTGGGCTTCCTCGACCATATGCTCGAGCTCTTTGCCCGCCATGCCCTCGTCGACCTCACCGTGACGGTGAAGGGCGATCTGCACGTGGACCAGCACCATACGACGGAAGATACCGGCATCGCCCTCGGCCAGGCGCTCCTGCAGGCCCTGGGGGACAAGAAGGGCATCGCCCGCTACGCGGATATCCACCTGCCCATGGACGAGACCCTGACCCGGGTCGCGCTCGATATTTCGGGCCGCCCGTTCCTGGTGTTCAGGACCACGTTCCCGACCGAGAAGATCGGCGCCTTCGATACCGAGCTGGTGCGCGAGTTCTTCCAGGCCTTCGCGATCAATGCCGGGCTGACGCTCCATGTGGAGACCCTCTACGGGGCGAACAGCCACCATATCGCCGAGAGCTGCTTCAAGGGCGTGGCCCGCTGCCTGCGGCAGGCCCTGTCCGTCGACCCGCGGGAAGGAGGTCGCATTCCCTCCACCAAGGGAACGCTCTAGATCTGGAGGACGCTCCCGACCCGGAGCCCGCTCAGCCGGACGGCGGATCGTCGCGGCGATGCGGCCTTCCGGGCTATCCGGGACAGGTCTTCTCAAGGAACGGTGCCATGACCACCTATACCCTCCACCTCGCGGGCGACGCGCGACCGGGCGATCCGGCGGCCCTGGAGAGGGCCGAGATCGTGAAGGACGGCTTCTCGTGGGGCGCCTTCTTCTTCAATTGCCTCTGGTTCTTCTATCACCGGCTCTGGATCGCCGGGCTTCTCGTCCTCGTGGTCACGCTGGGCCTCGATTTGGGCCTCAGGGCCCTCGACGTGCATCCTGCGGCGGCCTTTGCGGCCGAGCTTCTGCTGGCGATCCTGATCGGCCTGGAGGCCAACAGCCTGCGGCGCTGGACCTATGAGCGCCACGGGCGCCCGGCCGTCGACGCCGTGGTGGCCGCGCACCGGGACGAGGCGGAAGCCAGGAGCTTCGCCCGCTGGCTGCAGCAGGCACCAGTTCCCCGCCAGCCCGCCCCCTCGTCCTCCTTCTCGCCCTCGCCCGTCTTCCGCCCCGGTCCGGGTGCGGAGCCGGTGATCGGCCTCTTTCCCGATGCGGAGCGTCCCCGGTGAGCGTGGTTATCGTCGATTATGGGTCCGGCAACCTGCATTCCGCCGCCAAGGCCTTCGAGCGGGCCGCGCGGGAGGCGGGGCTGTCCGACACCATCGAAGTCTCGTCCGATCCGAAGGCGGTCGCCCGGGCCGAGCGCATCGTGCTGCCCGGCGTCGGCGCCTTCGCGGATTGCCGGCGCGGCCTCGATGCGGTGCCCGGCATGGTCGAGGCGCTCCAGCGCCGGGTCCGTGAGGAAGGCCGGCCCTTTCTGGGCATCTGCGTCGGAATGCAGCTCATGGCGAGCCGGGGCCTGGAATACGTGACCACCCCGGGCCTCGACTGGATCCCCGGGGACGTGAAGGCCATCGTGCCGAACGATCCGTCCCTGAAGATCCCGCATATGGGCTGGAACACCCTGGACCAGCGAAGGCCTCACCCGGTCCTGGACGGCATTCCCACCGGCCCGGACGGGCTCCATGCCTATTTCGTGCATTCCTACGCGCTCTCGCCCGCCGTGCCGGACGACGTGGTCGCCACCGTCGATTACGGCGGACCGGTGACCGCCATCGTCGCTCGGGACAACCTGGTCGGCACACAGTTCCATCCCGAGAAGAGCCAGGCCCTGGGCCTGAAACTCATCGCCAATTTTTTAAGGTGGCGCCCGTGATTCTCTTTCCCGCCATCGACCTGAAGGAAGGCCGCTGCGTCCGCCTGATCCAGGGCGACATGGACCGCGCGACGGTCTTCAACGACGATCCGGCCGCGCAAGGAGCCGCCTTCGAGGCCCAGGGCTTCGAGTGGCTGCACGTGGTCGATCTCGACGGCGCCTTCGCGGGCAAGCCCATGAACGCCGCGGCCGTTGAGGCCATTCTGCAGCGCGTGAAAATCCCCGTGCAGCTCGGGGCGGCATCCGCGACATGAGGACCGTCGACGGCTGGCTCGCCAAGGGCGTCGCCCGGGTCATCATCGGCACCGCGGCGGTGCGCGACCCGGCCTTTGTGCGCGAGGCGGCGCGGCTTTATCCCGGCAAGGTGGCGGTCGGCATCGACGCCAAGGACGGCCTCGTGGCCGTGGAGGGCTGGGCCCAGACCTCGACCCTGACGGCCGAGGAGCTCGGCCGCCGCTTCGAGGATGCGGGCGTGGCGGCGATCATCTACACGGACATCGCCCGCGACGGGATTCTCAAAGGTCTCAACATTCCCATGACCCTGGCGCTGGCCCGGGCCGTGACGATCCCGGTGATCGCCTCCGGGGGCCTCGGCTCCATGGCCGATATCGAGCGCCTGACCCAACCCGACTGCGCCATCCTCGGCGGCGCGATTACCGGCCGCGCCCTCTATGACGGGCGCATCGACCCGGACCAGGCTCTGGCGCTGCTGCGCACGGCGCGCTCATCCTCCCCTGGAGGGGGAGGGTCGACGCTGCGCAGCAGCGGCGGGGTGGGGTGATGGCGCCGACAACCCTTATAGATTTTGCCCTGAACCCGCTTGCGCGGGTGTCACCCCTCCCCGGACCTCACGGTCCGACCCTCCCCCTCCAGGGGAGGGTGAAGAAGAGAATGCCATGCTGAAGGTTCGCCTCATTCCGTGCCTCGACGTCAAGGACGGCCGCGTCGTCAAGGGCGTCCAGTTCGTGGACCTCATCGATGCGGGCGATCCGGTGGAGGCCGCCAAGGCCTATGACGCGGCCGGCGCCGACGAATTGTGCTTCCTCGACATCACGGCGAGCCACGAGGCGCGCGGCATCCTGCTCGACGCGGTGAGGCGCACGGCGGAGGCCTGCTTCATGCCGCTCACCGTGGGCGGCGGCGTGCGCAGCGTCGAGGATATCCGCAAGCTCCTGCTTGCGGGCGCCGACAAGGTCTCGATCAACACGGCCGCGGTGACGAACCCGGATTTCGTGCGTGAGGCCGCCGAAAAGTTCGGCAATCAATGCATCGTGGTCGCGATCGACGCCAAGAAGGTGTCGGCCGACGGCGAGGCTCCGCGCTGGGAGATTTTCACCCATGGCGGGCGCAATGCCACCGGCCTCGACGCCATCGCGTTCGCCAAATCCATGGCGGAGCGCGGCGCGGGCGAGCTTCTCGTCACCTCCATGGACCGGGACGGCACCAAGGGCGGCTATGACCTCGCGCTGGTCCGCGCCATTTCGGACGCGGTCCCGATCCCGGTTATCGCCTCGGGCGGTGTCGGCAACCTCGACCATCTGGTCGCCGGCGTGAAGGAAGGCGGTGCGAGCGCCGTGCTGGCTGCCTCGATCTTCCATTTCGGCACCCACACCATCGGCGAGGCGAAAGCCCACATGGCGAAAGCCGGGCTGAAGATGCGGATCGACAAGGCAGCGTAGAGCGCGGGGCACCCTCATGACCACCTTCACCCTCGACGACCTCGCCCGCATCGTGGCCACGCGCGCGGCGGCGGCACCGAGCGAATCCTACACGGCGAAACTGCTGGCGGACGGGCCTGCCAAGGCGGCCAAGAAACTCGGCGAAGAGGCCGTGGAAGCGGCGCTTGCGGCCGTGCTGGAAGATCGCGCGAACCTGACTGCCGAAGCGGCCGATGTGCTGTATCATCTTTTGGTCGTGTTGCAGGGTGCGCGCATTCCGCTAAGTGACGTCATGGCCGAACTGGAGCGCCGCACGGCGCAATCGGGGCTGGCCGAGAAGGCTGCGCGCAAGCCCTGAAGCCCGAAGGGGGAACCTGCATGGACCAGCGCAACGCGGTGTCGTTGGAAAACGACAACCTCTCCCCCTACCGTATCTTCGGCCGGGACGAATGGGCGAAGCTGCGCGCCGATGCGCCCATGACCCTCACGGCCGACGAGGTGGTGCAGCTGCAATCCCTCAACGATCCGATCTCCCTGGACGAGGTCGCGGCCATCTATCTGCCTCTGTCGCGCCTGCTCTCCCTCTACGTTGCGGCCACGCAGGGGCTGTTCAAGGCGACCCAGCGCTTCCTGCTGGCCGAGAAAGAGGAAAAGGTCCCCTATATCATCGGGGTTGCGGGCTCCGTCGCGGTGGGCAAGTCCACCACGGCACGCGTTCTCAAGGCCCTGCTCGCCCGCTGGCCCAACACCCCGAAGGTCGACCTCGTCACCACGGACGGGTTTCTCCTGCCCAATGCGGAGCTCACCCGCTTGGGCCTCATGGAACGCAAGGGTTTTCCCGAGAGCTACGACACAGGCGCGCTGCTCCACTTCCTCGCCGACATCAAGGCCGGGAAGCGGAACGTGCGGGCGCCGCTCTATTCCCACCTCGTCTACGATGTGGTGCCTGGGGAGGAGACCGTCGTCGACCGGCCGGACATCCTCATCGTCGAGGGGCTCAACGTGCTCCAGCCGGCGCGCATGCCCAAGGACGGCACCGCCATCCCGTTCGTGTCCGACTTCTTCGACTTCTCGGTCTATATCGACGCCGAGGAGGAGGATCTGCATCGCTGGTATGTGAACCGCTTCCTGCGCCTGCGGCACACGGCATTCCGGGATCCCCTCTCCTATTTCCGCCGCTATGCCGAATTGCAGGAAGGCGAGGCCATCGCCACTGCCGACGGGCTCTGGAACCGCATCAACCTCGTGAACCTGCGCGAAAATATCGTGCCGACCCGCCAGCGCGCCAGCCTGATCCTCAAGAAGGGCGCCAGCCACCGCATCGAGACCGTCGCCCTGAGACGCCTGTAGGGGCCTGTTGCGGATTGCTTTTCTAGCTTGTGAGGTAGGGAGCGCTACGCGGCTCTTCTCCTCATGGGATCCCAAGTATTCATGGGAAGTATTCATGGGAAGCGCGGCCCTGCTCTCCTCCCCCGCGGATCTCGGGTGTTCCCGAGATCCGCTCCCACGATGCGCAAGTCGGGAACACCCGACTTGCGGTGGGGAGGAGTTGGAGGTGGGGGTGCCGGCGCAGGACTGTATCCAACTTAGCGCTCACACCCCCACCCTAGCCCTCCCCACAAGGGGGAGGGAAAGCCGTCGCGCATCCTCACATCGCGTTTTCATCACGGTGCTGCAAAGGCAGGGGTCCCTGGGATATTCCCGCAATGACACGGGAGGCCCCCTGCTTTCCCCTCACCCAGCTTAATGCTCCGACCTTTTCGGGCATTCCGACGTTATCGTCGCGCAAAGCGGAGGAGACATGGTCACGCAGCCGGTCGAGAAAGGGATCGAGCGCAGCGCCGAACAGGCAAAAGTTGCGGCAAAGAGCACCGCGCAGGCGGCCGAGCGCACTGCGGTTGCTGCCGAGATCACCAAGGACAGTGCCGACCGCCGCACGGAGCTGGCTGCGGACCGGACGGTGTTCGCGGCCGAACGGACCTATGCGGCCTGGGTGCGAACCGGGCTGGCAGCGCTGGCCTCAGGGATCGGCGCTCAGAAGCTCCTCGAGGGCGTGGTGTCGAACTGGATGGTGTCCGGAACCGGGTCCGTCCTCGTGCTCTTCAGCGCCTTCTGCTTCGCGGCCGCCGTCTGGCGACAGGTCTTCGTGGGAGCGCCGCCGCCGAGGCCGGACGTGCACCGGATCCCTCCCGTCCTTCTCGTGGTTTTGAACGGTTTCCTGGTGCTGGTGGCGCTTGCGGCCCTCGTCAGCCTCTGGTTCGGACCACCCTGAAGGCGGATGACGCGGCCTGAAACCGACGCGTCCCTCTTCCGTAAGGGCGGGCATCGGCCCTCACCTAAGGGCTTTCGGTCACAGGTTTCGGAGCGTCTTCCGAGACCTTTCCTCGGGCTCTCAGGCGCTCCTACCCGGCCGGGTTGAGGCGCCGGCAGAGGCCGTCGAGCTGCTCCAAGGTCTTGTAACGAATACGCAATTCGCCGCCCTGACCCTTGTGGTCGATGGAGACCGTCAACCCCAGCACGTCCTGGAGCGCCTTTTCGAGGGCGCGGGTATCCGGGTCCTTTTCGGCCTTGACCTTCATGGACTTGGTTTCGAGCTTCGGCGGCGCACCGGATTGGTCAGCCTGGGCGATTTCCTCGACCTGGCGGACGCTGAGGCCCTGGTCGAGGATGCGTTTCGCGACGGCGCCTGGATCCTTGACGGAAAGGAGGGCGCGGCCATGGCCGGCCGTGATCTGGCGGTTGACGAGGAGCGTCTTGACCGGATCCGGCAGGTCGCTCAGGCGCATCATATTGGCGATATGGCTGCGGCTCTTGCCGATCACCTTCGAAAGCTTCTCCTGGGTATAGGAGAATTCCGCCATGAGGCGCGAATAACCCTGCGCCTCTTCGATGGGGTTGAGGTCGGCGCGCTGAACGTTCTCGAGGATCGCGTATTCGAGGGAGGTCTTATCGTCGATATCGACGATCACGACCGGGACCTCGTGCAGGCCGGCCGCCTGGGCCGCGCGCCAGCGCCGCTCGCCGGCGACGATCTCGAAGGCGTCCGGCGTCTTCGGCACGGGCCGTGCGACGATGGGCTGGATAATGCCCCGATCCTTGATCGACTGGGTGAGCTCCTGCAGGTCCTCGTTGGCGAAGTGCTTGCGCGGGTTGCGGGGGTTGGGTCTCAAGAACGCAACCGGCACCTTGCGCTGGCCGCGGCCACGCTCGACGGAGCCGATCTCGTCGCCCACCTCGCCGATCAGGGCCGCCAGCCCCCTGCCCAGGCGCGGCTTTGCTTCTTCTGCCATGGATCCCTCGCTTCTCGGATTCGTCAGGCGGCGCGCAGAGCGCGCTCCCGCTGGATGATTTCGGATGCCAGGCGCAGGTAGGCCTGCGACCCGGCGCATTTGAGGTCGTAGAGCAGCACGGGCTTGCCGTGGGACGGCGCCTCCGACACCCGCACGTTGCGCGGGATCATGGTCTCGTAGACCTTGCTGCCCATGAACTGGCGCACATCGGCGACCACCTGCCCCGACAGGTTGTTGCGCGGGTCGAACATGGTGAGGACGACCCCGTGGATGGTCAGCTGCGGGTTGAGGGCGGACCGGACCTGCTCGACCGTCTTCAGAAGCTGGCTGAGGCCTTCCAGAGCGAAAAATTCGCATTGGAGGGGCACCAGAACGGCGTCAGCTGCGGTTAAGGCGTTGATGGTCAGGAGATTCAGCGAAGGCGGGCAATCGATCAGAATATAGGTAAAAGGATCGCTTACCTCGGAGGCCGTCAGACGCTCGATCGCGCTCCTGAGCCGATGCGCGCGGTCGCGCTCGCTGGCGATCTCCAATTCGACTCCCAAGAGGTCGAGAGTGGAGGGCGCCACGAACAGGCGCGGCACCACGGTCTCGGTGATCGCGGTCTCCAGGCTCTCTTCGCCCGCGAGCACGTGGTAGGTCGAGACGCTTCGGCTCTTGCGGTCGATGCCCAGTCCCGTGGAGGCGTTGCCCTGCGGGTCGAGATCGATGATCAGCACCTTCTCGCCGATGGCCGCGAGGGCCGTGCCGAGATTGATGGCGGTCGTGGTCTTGCCCACCCCGCCCTTTTGGTTGGCGAGGACCAGAACGCGCGGCTTGGCCGGTCGCGTTCCTGATTCGGATCCGCTGCGGTCGCTTGTCATGACAGGCTCTCAATGGAGGAAATGCGAAGAATCCTGGCCTCGGAATCGGTTCGGCTGGGCAGGACCTCTGCGGCGAACTTCCACGATTCCCGAGCCTCGGTCAATTCGGCATCCACCTCCCGCCCTTTGGGAAAGAGGCCGATTGTCCCCGCTTTCAACAATGGCGCGGTCCAGTCGAGAAGGGTCGCGAGGGAAGCCAGGGCCCGGGCCGAGACGACATCAGCTCTGCCGACGAAACCTGGCACGACGCTTTCCAGCCGCGCCGCATGGACCACAGCCTTGGCGCCGGTCAGCCGGGCCACATGTCGAAGGAAGGCACATTTGCGCGAATTGCTCTCTACGAGATGCACTTCGAGCCCCCTCTCCTGCCCGGCAATGGCGAGGACCAGGCCCGGAAATCCGGCGCCCGAACCAAGGTCGAGCCACAGCTTGGCCGTGTCGGGCGCGTAAGCGAGGAGCTGGAGCGAATCGATGATGTGCCGCTCCCAGATCCGGTCGAGGGTGCCGGGCCCGACAAGATTCTTGATGGCCTGCCAGCGACGCAGCTCGCTTTCGAGGAGGGACAGTTTTTCGAATGTTTCACGTGAAACATCGAAGGGCGCGAGAAGCTCGGGCATATTCTGAAGCTCGGCCATCACTGCACACCCGAATTGGTATCGCGCAGGGAGACGTCCGCGCGCTTCCGGGCATGGGCTGCGAGCAGGGTAAGGGCCGCGGGCGTGATGCCCTCGATCCGGGCCGCCTGTCCGAGCGTCCGAGGACGGACGCGGGACAGCTTGGCCTTGACCTCATTGGACAGACCAGACAGGGCCTGGAAGTCCAGTCCCTCGTCGAGCACAATAGCCTCGTCCCGCCGATAGGCCGCGATGTCGGCTTTCTGACGGTCGAGATAGACCGCATAGGTGGCATCGGTTTCGAGCCGCTCCCGCACGGGACTCGGGATGGATGCCAGCTCAGGCCAGACGGAAACCAGCTCCGGCCAGCCGATCAGCGGATAGGACAGGAGCTGATAGGCGCTGCGCCGGATGCCGTCCTGATTCAGCTCCAGGCCCCGACGCGCCGCCTCGACCGGCGTGATGGTCAAGGAGCGCAGCGTCGTCTCGGCCTGCTCCAGCTGCTTCCGGCTCTCTTCGTAATGGGCCGCACGGACATTACCGACACAGCCGAGGGCGAGGCCCTTCCCGGTCAGCCGCTCATCCGCATTGTCGATGCGCAGGCTCAGGCGGTACTCGGACCGGGACGTGAACATGCGATAGGGCTCGCTCACCCCACGGGTCACAAGGTCGTCGACGAGCACGCCGATATAGGATTCGGCCCGATCGAAAACGGCATTCTCCTGCCCGGCCGCGCGGCGGGCCGCATTGATCCCGGCCACGAGGCCCTGGGCGGCGGCCTCCTCGTAACCCGTCGTGCCGTTGATCTGGCCCGCCAGGAACAGCCCCTGCACCATTTTGGTCTCAAGGCCGGCAGTGAGGCTGCGCGGGTCGATATAGTCGTATTCAATGGCATAGCCGGGCTGGAGCATCTTCACCCGTTCCAGGCCGGGGATCAGCGGCATCAGCTGGAGCTGCACATCCTCCGGCAGGGAGGTCGAGATTCCGTTCGGATAGACCGTGATGTCGTCGAGCCCCTCCGGCTCCAGGAAGATCTGGTGCCCGTCCCGGTCGCCGAAGCGCACGACCTTGTCCTCGATAGACGGGCAGTAGCGCGGGCCGGTGCTCTGTATATCGCCGGAATACATGGGCGCCCGGTGGAGGTTGGCCCGGATCAGGTCATGTCCGGCCGCCGTCGTGCGCGTGATGCCGCATTCGATCTGGGGGGTCGTGATCCGCTCCGTGAGGCCCGAGAACGGCACCGGCTCATCGTCGGCCGCCTGCTTGTCCACGCCCGCCCAATCGATGGTGCGGCCGTCGAGACGCGGCGGCGTGCCGGTCTTCAGGCGGCCGAGCGCGAAACCGAGCCGGCGGAACGTGGCCGAGAGACCGAGGGAAGGCCGCTCGCCCATACGCCCGGCCGGGATCTTGCGCTCGCCGATATGGATGAGGCCGGACAGAAACGTGCCGGTAGTGAGAACCACGGCACCGGCAGGAAGTTCGCGCCCATCCGCCAGCACAACGCCGGCCAGGCGTCCGTCGGCGATCCGGAGATCGTCCACCTCCCCTTCCACGAGAGTCAGGTTCGGGGTCGCCAGCAGCTCCGCCTGCATGGCCCGCGCGTAGAGCTTCCGGTCGGCCTGGGTGCGTGGTCCTCTGACGGCGGGGCCCTTGCGGCGGTTCAGAAGGCGGAACTGGATTCCGGCCCGGTCGGCGATGCGTCCCATGACGCCATCGAGGGCATCGATCTCCCGCACCAGATGGCCCTTTCCGAGCCCTCCGATAGCGGGATTACAGGACATGGCCCCGATGGTCGCGACCTTGTGGGTCACCAGAGCGGTGCGAGCGCCCATGCGCGCAGCCGCAGCCGCAGCCTCCGCTCCGGCATGGCCTCCGCCCACGACGATCACGTCGAAATTCCGAGTCATGTCCTTCTCCAGCTTTGGGCTCTAGGACGTCCGAACCGGAAGGTCAAAAGGGCAAATTGTTTCACGTGAAACATCGCCGTCCATCCACGACACTTCACAGCTTATCCACGTCCCCACCAACAGCTTTTCGGGCGATTCTCCAAGCCCTCTCGCACAGATTCCCTCCGGCCTGCCGATAAGGTGAACGACGTTACTTTCCAATGCAGAAACTGGAGAAGAGCCGGTCTAAGACCTCCTCCACATCGACCCGTCCGGTGATTTCTCCAAAGGCGCGCGCCGCGAGACGCACCTCCTCGGCCGTCAATTCCACGGGCCCGTGTCGTTCCAGCAGGTCGAGAGCCGTTCGGACCGAGGCCTGCGCCCGTTCCAGGGCACGACGGTGCCGCTCCCGGGTCAAAAGCGCATCCCCGGCACCAAGCGCAGCGTCAGCTTCTTGACCCAACCGGCCGAGCAGCTCAGCCATGCCCTCCCCGGTCGCGGCCGAGACGGTCAGGTCGCAATCGTGACGGATCCGATTCGAACCGGCCTGATCCAGATCTGACTTCGTCCCGACGCGCAGGAGCCGGCGTGCTTCTGGTGGAGTTTCGCCCGTTCCCTCCGGCGGAATGAGCCAAAGCACGAGATCGGCCTTCCCGGCGCGGGCGCGGGCGCGGGCCACCCCTTCCTGCTCGATCATGTCGGGGCTCTCCCGCAGGCCCGCAGTATCGACGATCACGACCGGCAGGCCGTTCAGGTCGCAATGGACCTCGATCACATCCCGGGTCGTGCCCGCGATGGGCGACACGATGGCCACATCCCGCTTCGCCAGGGCATTAAGAAGCGTGGACTTGCCCGCATTGGGCGGACCGGCCAGGACTACACTCAGGCCTTCCCGCAGGCGTTCGCCCCCGGCATTCGCCAGAACGCGCGACAGGGATTCCCGTAAGGCCTCGAGACGCCGGACGACCTCGCGCTCCAGATCCTCCGGCACATCGCCCTCGTCCGAGAAATCGAGGCTCGCCTCCAAAAGCGCAAGAGCCTGGAGGATCTCCTCCCGCCAGCGTTCCGCCGCCTCTCCGAGCCGGCCCTCGAGCTGGGACAGGGCCTGACGCCGCTGTGCCTCCGTCTCGGCCTCGATCAGGTCCGCCAGGCCCTCGACCCGGCTCAGGTCCATCCGCCCATTGAGAAAGGCGCGGCGGGTGAACTCGCCGGCCTCCGCCGGGCGGCAATCCGGCAGGGAGCCCAGGGCCTTCAGCACCGCCGCGCGGGTCGCGAGGCCGCCATGGATATGCAGCTCGACCTGGTCCTCGCCCGTAAAGCTGTCCGGACCCGGCATCCAGGCGACGAGAGCCTGGTCGAGAGGTTCTCGGTCTTCGGGCGCAATCAGGGTGCGCAGGACGAGGCGGCGCGGTGCCGGAACGCCGCCCGCAATCGTTTCGAGAATGAATCGACTGCCCGGGCCGCTGATGCGGATCACGCAGATCGCGGCTCGACCGTAGCCCGAGGCCGGTGCGAAGATGGTATCGTCCGAGCGCATGATCATGAACCTTCAGGGAGCCGAGAGCTTTAAGGCTTGAGGACCTCCGGCCGGTTCAGCCCCGAAACGCCCGGCCGTGAACGAAACGCGAGACAGCGGAGACGGATTCCATGAACCGCCTGAAGGACGCCAGCTCTCCCTATCTCCTGCAGCACAGGGACAATCCTGTCCATTGGTGGGAGTGGGGACCGGAAGCCTTCGCGGAGGCCCGCCGCCTGCAGCGGCCGGTGCTGCTCTCGGTCGGCTACGCGGCCTGCCACTGGTGCCACGTGATGGCCCACGAGAGCTTCGAGGATCCCGCCGTGGCGGAGGTCATGAACGAGCTCTTCGTCAATATCAAGGTGGACCGGGAAGAGCGGCCCGATGTAGACCACATCTACATGAGCGCGCTCCACCTCCTCGGCGAGCAGGGCGGCTGGCCGCTCACCATGTTCCTCACGCCCGAGGGCGAGCCCTTCTGGGGCGGAACTTATTTTCCCAAGGAGCCGCGCTTCGGCCGCCCGGGCCTCATGCACGTGCTGCGGGAGATCGCCCGCATCCACCAGGCGGAGCCGGAGCGGATCGCCAAGAACGCGACGGCCATCAAGCAGCATCTCGCTCAGGAAACCCAGCCCGGCCAGGAAGGCCTGTCCCCGGCCGACCTCGACGACCTCGGAGCGCGGCTCGTCGGAATCATGGACCCGGTGAATGGCGGCCTCCAGGGCGCGCCGAAATTCCCTAACCCGCCGATCCTGGAATTCCTGCTGCGTTACGCTCATCGCAGCGGCAATCACCAGGCCCGGCACAGCGTGTTCCTGACCCTGGAGCGCATGGCCTATGGGGGCATCCACGATCATCTCGGCGGCGGCTTCGCCCGCTATGCGGTCGACGAGCGCTGGCTCGTGCCGCATTTCGAAAAGATGCTCTACGACAACGCCCAGCTCCTGGAGCTTTATGCGCTTGCCTTCGCGGAGACCCGCCGGCCCCTGTTCCGCGCGGCCGCCGAGGGGATCGTCGCCTGGCTCGAACGGGAGATGGTCACGCAAGAGGGCGCCTATGCGTCGAGCCTCGATGCGGATTCGGAGGGCGAGGAGGGTAGGTTCTACGTCTGGAGCCTCGACGAGGTGCGGAACGTCCTGGGCACGGACGCGGACCTTTTCGCCAAGGTCTACGACGTCACGGCCGAGGGCAATTGGGAAGGCACGAACATCCTCAACCGGCTCCTCTCGGAGGAGGCTCCCCCTGCTGTGGAGGAGCGCCTCGCGCCGATGCGGGACAAACTCCTCGAACGGCGGGCGACGCGGATCCGGCCCGGCCTCGACGACAAGGTGCTGGCGGACTGGAACGGCCTGATGATCGCCGCCCTGGTGCGGGCCTCTCCCCTCCTCGACCGGCCGGACTGGATCGATCTGGCGACCAGGGCCTACCGATTAGTGCGGGAGACGATGACCCGTAATGGGAGCCTCGGCCATTCCTGGCGCGGCGGATCCCTCATCCACCCGGGCTTCGCGCTGGACCATGCGGCCATGATGCGGGCGGCGCTCACCCTGTACGAGGCGACAGGCGAGGAATCTTACCTGAAGGATACGATTTCCTGGCGGGACGTGCTGGCGGCGGATTACACGATTCCCGAGACCGGCCTTCTCGCCATGACAGCCCGCGGCGCCGACGCCCTGGTGGTGCGGCCACAGCCGAGCCACGACGATGCGGTGCCCAATGCCAACGGCGTCTATGCCGAAGCTCTCGTGCGGCTCGCCCAGATCACCGGGCGGACGGAGGACCGGGAACGGGCCGAGACGGTTCTCACCCGGCTTTCTGCCGTAGCCCAGGCAGCGCCGCTCGGTCACACGTCGATCCTGAACGCGCTGGATCTCCACCTGCGCGGCCTCAGCATCCTGGTCACGGGCGAGGGTTTCGAGCCCCTGCGTGAGGCTGCGCTTCGCCTCCCTTATCTGGAACGGAGCCTTCATGTGCTGCGGCCGGGCGAGGCGCTCGATCCGGACCATCCGGCCCATGCCCTTGCGGCCGCGGGCGACGGTCCGCAGGCGCTCGTCTGCGCGGGTATGCGCTGCTCGCTGCCCGTCACCGAGCCGGAGGCGCTCGCCGCTCAGGCGAAGGAATGGGGTGTTCGGGCCTGACCCGAGCGGCCATGGCCTGGCGATGTGTTCGGAGAGCGGCGATGTTTCTCTTCTTCTCGAACCGCACCGGCTGCCTGGGATCACTCCTGATCTCAGCCCTGCTGACTCTCCTCATCCTTTGGCTGACCGGCTTCCTGTCTTGAGCGTCCGGATGCAGACATGAAAAACCCCGCCCTCGTGGCCGAGAGCGGGGCTTGATCGTCAGTTCGACGCAGAACGTCAGGTGTTCATCGAATCGAAGAACTCGGAGTTCGACTTGGTCTGGCGCAGCTTGTCGAGCAGGAACTCGATGGCGTCGACCGTGCCCATCGGGTTGAGGATGCGGCGGAGCACGTACATCTTCTTGAGCGTATCGGCCGGAACCAGCAGCTCTTCCTTGCGGGTGCCCGAGCGGGTGATGTCGATGGCCGGGAAGGTGCGCTTGTCGGCGACCTTGCGGTCGAGGATGATTTCCGAGTTGCCGGTGCCCTTGAACTCTTCGAAGATCACTTCGTCCATGCGCGAGCCGGTATCGATGAGCGCGGTCGCGATGATGGTCAGCGAGCCGCCCTCCTCGATGTTGCGGGCTGCGCCGAAGAAGCGCTTCGGCCGCTGCAGGGCATTGGCGTCGACACCGCCGGTCAGCACCTTGCCGGAGGACGGCACCACCGTGTTGTAGGCGCGGCCGAGGCGGGTGATCGAATCGAGCAGGATGACCACGTCGCGGCCGTGCTCCACGAGGCGCTTGGCCTTCTCGATCACCATCTCGGCCACCTGCACGTGGCGGGAGGCCGGCTCGTCGAAGGTGGAGGCCACGACCTCGCCCTTCACGGAGCGCTGCATGTCGGTCACTTCCTCGGGCCGCTCGTCGATGAGCAGCACGATGAGGTAGCATTCCGGGTGGTTGGTGGTGATCGACTGCGCGACGTTTTGCATCAGCACGGTCTTACCCGTGCGCGGCGGCGCCACGATCAGGGCGCGCTGGCCTTTTCCGATGGGCGACACGATGTCGATGATGCGCGACGAATAATCCTTCTTCGTCGGGTCGTCGATCTCGAGCTTGAAGCGCTCGGCCGGGAAGAGCGGCGTCAGGTTGTCGAAATGCACCTTGTGCCGGATCTTCTCGGGATCCTCGAAATTGATGGTGTTGACCTTCAGCAGGGCGAAATAACGCTCGCCCTCCTTGGGGCCGCGGATCGGGCCGTCCACCGTGTCGCCGGTGCGCAGGCCGAAGCGGCGGATCTGCGAGGGCGAGACGTAGATGTCGTCCGGACCCGGCAGGTAGTTCGAATCGGCGGAGCGCAGGAAGCCGAAGCCATCCTGCAGCACCTCGACGACGCCGGCGCCGATGATCTCCACCTCGCGGGCCGCGAGCTGCTTGAGGATCGCGAACATGAGCTCCTGCTTGCGCATGGTGCTGGCGTTCTCGACCTCGAGCTCCTCCGCGAAGGCGATGAGTTCAGTCGGGGTCTTGGATTTCAGGTCTTGAAGTTTGATTTCCCTCATTGGGGAACACTCTCGGGGTAGGAGTCGCGGCCAGGGCGCCTGGGCGCGCGGGGAGATGAAGGGGAACGTTCGACAGGGCCGCCCAGTTCACGAACCGTGACTTGAAGAGCCGTAGGAGCCCGGTGCGGCGCAGCCTGTCTTAAGGGGAAGAGAATTCTTCTCTAGCGCTTTTCGGGCCGGGCCTCAAGCCCCATCAAGTGGGATAACCTTTTGGGGTGGGTCAGCCAGAGGGAATGCACCATCCGTCATTCCGGGACGGCCTTCGGCCGGGCCCGGAACCCATAACCACCAGCGTGTCAGATGAAGGAGCTGCGATAACCGCTGCGCCTTTCTCGTAGAGCTCAGCGGCTATGGGTTCCGGGCTCGCCTGCGGCGCCCCGGAATGACGCGGGTTCCTTCAGCCTTCCTATCGCATCCGTTCCTCAGAACGGCTTCACGATCACCAGGATGACGATGAGGATCATCAGGATTGTCGGGACCTCGTTGAGCATCCGGTAGAACTTGGCCGGACGGACATTGGCGTCGGCTGCGAAGACTTTCACGGTCTTCGACAGGAAGCCGTGGACGCCGGACAGGATCAGCACCAGCAGGACCTTGGCATGGAGCCAGCCGGACGTGATCCAGCCCCCCTGCCAGATCAGGACGATGCCGAGGATCCAGGTCACCGCCATGGCGGGGTTGATGATCGCCTTGAGGAGGCGGCGCTCCATGATCTTGAAGGTGTCGGACTGGATGGAGCCCTTCGGCGCGTCGCAATGATAGACGAAGAGCCGGGGCAGGTAGAGCATCCCGGCCATCCAGCTGATGACCGCGATCACGTGAAAGGCCTTGATCCACAGATAAGCCATGTCGATTCCCGTTCAGGCGCCGCGCACACGGGCGATAAGCTCGCCCACATGCTCGACCGGCGTCTCGGGCAGGATTCCGTGCCCGAGATTGAAGATGTGCGGGCGGTTGCGCACCGCCGACAGGATGTGGTCCACGCCCCGCCGCATGGGATCGCCCCCGGCGATGAGCGCGAGCGGATCGAGATTGCCCTGTGTCGCCACCCGGCCCGGAAGCTGCGGCAGGACGAGAGCCGGGTCGAGGGTCCAGTCGAGGGCGAGCGCATCGCCCACGCCGGCCGTCGCGAAGCGGTGGAGATGGCTGCCCCCTCCCCGCACGAACACGATCGCCTTGGCGTTCGGCCGCGCCGCCTTCAGCCCCGTGACGATCCGGCGGATCGGATCGAGGGAGAGCCGGTCGAACAGGGCCGGCGGCAGGGCCGCCCCGAAGCTCTCGAAGATCTGCACCGCCTCGGCGCCCGCATCGATCTGGCGGACGAGATAAGCCGTAGAGGCCCGAACCAGCAGGTCGATGAGCCGGTCCATGAATTCCGGGTCGCGATAGGCGACGAGCCTTGCGGGCGCCTGATCGGGCGTGCCCTTGCCGGCGATCATGTAGCTCGCAACCGTCCAGGGAGCGCCGCAGAAGCCCAGAAGCGTCGTTTCCTTGGGCAGGGACGCGCTCAGGCGGTCGAGGGTCTCGAAGACCGGCGCCAGGCGCTCGAGGGGCAATTCCCCGGAGAGTCGGGAGAGATCCTCCGTGGACGTGACCGGATCGAGCCTGGGACCCTCGTTCTCGACGAAGCGCACTTCCTGGCCGAGCGCATGGGGAATGACCAGGATGTCCGAGAACATGATGGCCGCATCGAAGCCGAAGCGGCGGATCGGCTGGAGGGTGACCTCCTCGGCAAGCCTCGGCGTGTAGCAGAGATCCAGGAAGGAGCCGGCTTGCTTCCGGGTCTCCCGGTATTCCGGCAGATAACGGCCGGCCTGACGCATGATCCAGATCGGCAGAGGCCAGACCGGTTCGCCGTCGAGGACGCGCAGGATCGCTTTGGTCGGACGTTCGCTCACAGGGCCCCTCTTCAATCTAAATTCTTAGAATCGAGAATCTGTTGTTTCTCTTGGGCCGTGAATCACAAAGCCGCAAGGGCATCCACAGGCCGTCCACACGGCTCGCGGCGTTAACGATCCGTTTACGGGTAAGGCTGCTTCGCCACAATCCTTTCCGGATTCTTAAAGCTTAACAAATCCCTAACGGGACCTTTCCGGCCGACGGGCCGACGGGCCGGACCGATTCGTGCCGGATTCTCCCATGGGGCCGCTCCCGGGATATCCCATGCGTGAGGGTTGTTGACGGAAGGGGGCCTTCGCCCACAGGCTCCCTGGCTGGACCTCCTCGAACGGGGGATCTATCCACATTCATCGACTCCTTGTCCGGAGAACCCTGTGGGACGCAGCTACTTCCATCTCCATCTCGTCTCCGATTCCACCGGCGAGACCCTGATCACGGTCGCCCGCGCGGCAGTGGCGCAATATGAAGGCATCGCGGCGATCGAGCATGTCTATCCGCTCGTGCGCTCCAACACCCAGCTGGAGCGGGTCCTGTCCGAGATCGAGGCGACGCCCGGCATCGTCCTCTATACCCTGGTCGAGCGGGACCTGGCGGAGCGCCTCGAGGAGGTCTGCCGCGCCACGAGCTCCCCGCACCTGTCGGTCCTGGAGCCGGTGCATACGCTGCTCTCGTCCTATCTCGGCGCCCATTCGACGGCCCGACCGGGCGCGCAGCACATGCTGAACGCGGAATATTTCAAGCGCATCGACGCCATGAATTTCACCCTCCTCCACGATGACGGGCATCTGCCCCACGATCTGGAGGAAGCGGACGTGGTCTTGCTCGGGGTCAGCCGCACCTCGAAGACGCCGACGGCCATCTACCTGGCCAATCGCGGCCTCAAGACCGCCAACGTGCCCCTCGTGCCGGGCGTACCGCCGCCGGCCGTCATCGAATCGACCCGCAAGCCCCTCGTGGTCGGGCTGGTGGCGACCCCGGAGCGCATCGTGCAGATCCGGCAGAACCGCCTGCTCAGCCTCAACGCCGATGACGACACCGCCTATGTGGACCGGGATGCGGTGGCCGAGGAGATTGCGGCCTCCCGGCGGCTCTTCGCCCGGCATGGCTGGCCGGTCATCGACGTGACGCGCCGCTCCATCGAGGAGACGGCTGCGGCGATCATCGATCTCTACCGCGACCACCGCCTGCGCTTTATCGCCCAATAATCATGGCATCTCCCTGGATCGCGGATCAGCCGCTTCTCCTCGCCTCCACCAGCCGCACCCGCCTGACCCTCCTGGTCGGGGCAGGCCTGCCCGTGGAAACCCAGAACCCAGACATCGACGAACGCGCCGTCGAGGCGGAGGGCCGCGCGCAGGATTCGGCGCCGACGCTTCTTGCCCGGCGCCTCGCGGCCGAGAAAGCCCTCGCGGTCAGCCGCCGCCATCCGGAACGGCTGGTGCTGGGCGCCGACCAGATCCTCGATTGCGAGGGCGAGATCCTGCACAAGCCCGCCGACCGTGCGGCCGCCCATGCCCATCTCGAACGCCTCGCCGGCCGGACCCATGCGCTCCATTCGGCTGCCGTCCTGGCACAGGGCGGCGCGGTGGTCGACACGGTCCTCGACAGCGCCCACCTGACCATGCGCACCCTGGATGGCCGCGCCATCGACCGCTATCTCGATCTCGCCGGGCCGGACGTGTGGACGAGCGTCGGCGCCTACCGGCTCGAAGGTCTAGGGGTCCATCTCTTCGAGAAGATCGCGGGCGATCACTTCACGATCCTGGGCCTGCCGCTGATTCCCCTCCTGGCCGCCCTGCGCCGCCGGGGCTATCTGTCGTTCTGAGGAAATGCTTCCATGACAAAGGCCTTCGTCGTCGGCCATCCGATCCGGCATTCCCGTTCGCCGATGATCCATGGCCACTGGCTCGCCCGGCATGGGCTCGAAGGAGCCTACGAGAAGCTCGACGTGGCGCCCGCCGATTTCCCCACCTTCGTCCGTTCCTTCGCGGCTCAGGGCTATGCAGGTGGAAACGTCACGATCCCGCATAAGGAGGCGGCCTACCTTTCCGTCGACCGGCGCACGCCGCGGGCCGAAAAGATGAAGGCCGTCAACACCTTGTGGGTGGAGGACGGACTTGTCTGGGGCGACAACACCGATGTCCTCGGCTTCATGGCCCATCTCGACGATACTCTGGGGACAGGCTGGGAACAGGCTGTGGATACGGCCCTCGTCCTCGGGGCGGGCGGCGCCGCGCGGGCCGTGGTCGCCGGACTTCAAGACAGGCCGATCCGGCGGATCCTCGTGGCGAACCGCACCCTCGCCAAGGCCGAGGAGCTGGTCCGGGACCTGGACCCCGAGGGCGCCGTGCTCGCGGCCCTGCCCTGGGAGGAGGTCGGCGGCGCGGTCGCGGCCGCGGATCTCATCGTCAACACCACCTCGCTCGGCATGGCCGGGCAGCCTCCCCTCGCGCTCGATCTCTCGGCCGCCCGGCCCACAGCGGCCGTGGCCGACATCGTCTATGTGCCCCTTGAGACGCCGCTCCTCGCGGCCGCTACGGCGCGGGGCTTGAGGACCGTCGACGGCCTCGGCATGCTGCTTCACCAGGCCGCACCCGGCTTTGCGCGCTGGTTCGGGGTCACGCCCCAAGTCACGGCGGAGCTGCGAGCGCTCGTCGAGGCGGATCTCAGGAGCAAGGCATGACCTTCGTGCTGGGGCTCACCGGCTCCATCGGGATGGGGAAATCGGCCACCGCGGCCATCTTCCGGGAATTCGGCGTCCCGGTGCACGATGCGGATGCGGCCGTGCACGCCCTCTATCGCGGCCGCGCCGCGCCGCTCATCGAGAAGGCTTTTCCGGGCACCGTCCGTGACGGCATCGTCGACCGGGCCCGCCTCGGTGCCGCGGTCCTCGACGATCCGGCCCGGATGCGGGAGCTGGAGACCATCGTTCATCCGCTCGTGCGGGAGGAGGAGGAGCGTTTCCTCGCGTTCGTATCTCCGTCCGGCCTTGCGGTTCTCGACATCCCGCTCCTTTTCGAGACGGGCGGCGAGGCGCGCTGCGACGCAGTCGTAACGGTGACGGCCCCGGCTTCCGTCCAGCGCCAGCGGGTCCTTGCCCGGCCGGGCATGACGGAGGAGAAATTTAACGCGATCCTGGCAAGGCAGATGCCGGATGCCGAAAAGCGGGCGCGAGCCCATTTCCTTGTTGATACGGGCCGGGGCTTCCCTTCGGCCGAGGCCCAGGTCCGGGCTATCCTCGCCTGCCTGGCCGGCCGGCCGGGACGTGTCCGTCGCCGGGTGGAGTTGTGAAGATCGTGCGTGAAATCGTTCTGGATACCGAAACCACCGGCACCGACCATGCCAAGGGCGACCGGATCGTCGAAATCGGCTGCGTCGAGCTCCTCAACCATATCCCGACCGGGCAATTCTATCACGTCTACATCAATCCCGAGCGGCCGATGTCGGAAGGCGCCTTCGCGGTCCACGGGCTGAGCGACGAATTCCTGGCCGACAAGCCGGTCTTCGCGGCGATCGCGCAGGATTTCATGGATTTCGTGGCCGACGGGCGCCTGGTGATCCACAACGCCGCCTTCGACGTCGGCTTCCTCAATGCCGAGCTGGCGCGCACCGGCCATCCGCCCTTCGTCCTGGCCGATGTGATCGATACGCTCGGGATGGCGCGGCGCAAGCATCCCGGCGCGGCGAACAATCTCGACGCCCTCTGTTCCCGCTACGGCATCGACAATTCGAAGCGCACCAAGCACGGGGCGCTCCTCGACGCCGAGATCCTGGCCGAGGTCTATATCGAGCTGATCGGAGGCCGGCAGGTCGGCTTCGATCTCGCCGTGCAGCCGGCAAGCCGCCTCGGGCGCTCGGCCGTGACGGGCACCGGCGCCCTCCGGGAGGCGCGGCCGCGGACCACCATCATGCGCCTGACCGATGCCGAGCGGGCCGCCCATGCGGCCTTCGTCGAGACCCTGGGCGGGTCGCCCCTGTGGCGGGAATATCTGGGCGAGGCCAAGCCCGAATAGAAACGGTCCGAATAGAAAACGCCCCGAAGCCGAGGGCCCGGGGCGTTTTCCGAAAGTCGTCCGGAGGCCGGAAGGCTCAGGACAGGGTCTGACCCGCAGCCTGCTGCGCAGCCTGGACCTCGGCGGCCCGCTGCCGGTAGAGCGCCACGAAATCGATCGGATCGATATAGAGGGGCGGGAAGCCGCCGTTGCGCACCGCTTCGGCGACGATCTGCCGGGCGAAGGGGAAGAGCAGGCGCGGGCACTCGATCATGATGACCGGGTGGAGCTGGTCCTGCGGAACGTTCTGAACCCGGAACACGCCCGAATAGGTCAGCTCGAAGGCGAACAGCACGTCCTTGCCGCCGATCTTCGCGTCGCCCTCGAGGGTCAGGTCGACCTCGAAATCGGCCTCCGCCAGCTGCTTGGCATTCACGTTTACCTGCAGGTTGATCTGCGGGCCTTCCGATTGCGGCTGGAGGGAGCGGGGGGCGTTCGGGTTCTCGAAGGAGAAATCCTTGCAGTATTGGGCGAGGGCGTTAAGGGCGGGCATGCTGCCGTCCTGCGCTCCGTTATTTGCCGCGTTATCGGCCATGTCGTGATGCTCCCAAGAGAAAAGTCGGCGAGATTTTGTCGGTTGAGCCCGCAGGACGCGCCTTGAAAAAGTGCCGGATCGGCCACGGGCCATGGACCTCCGCGCTACCATGCTTCACTCCGGCGAACAAGATTGAGCTGTTTTGGATCGCTTGTCGCGCAGGAAGGTGGATGTTACGACCGGAGACCCCCATATGCGAAGGAATACCCCTTCGCCGGAAGGGGCACATTCCCGGCGTCACGGCCGGGTCGGGCAGGCCGCTAACGGATCGACGATGCAGGATTCCTTCGACATCACGACCCTCATTTTCATCGTACTCGCCATTTTCGTGGTCTGGCGCCTGCGATCGGTGCTCGGCCAGAAGACCGGCAACGAGCAACCGCCATTCGATCCCCTCGCCCGTCGCGACGCTCCGCCGGTGCGTCCCGGCGCCGCCAAGACGGACCAGGACAACGTGGTCCGGCTTCCGGGCGCCAATGGTGACGGCACCGGCGCGCGCGCCGAGCCCGCCACCCCGCCGGGGGAACGCTGGAAGGGCTATGCGGAGGCCGGCACGCCGATGGCCGCCACCCTGGACGAGATCGCCCGGGCCGAGCCGTCCTTCGATGCCGGCACCTTCCTGGAGGGCGCCAAGGCGGCCTACGAGATGATCGTCACGGCCTTCGCTCAGGGCGACCGCAAGATGCTCAAGGATCTTCTGTCGAAGGAGGTCTACGAGGGCTTCGAGCGCGCCATCACGGAGCGTGAGCGCCGGGGCGAGAAGGTGGAGACCACCTTCGTGTCCATCGATAAGGCCGAGATGGCCGGGGCCGAGATTCAGGGCAAAAACGCCCAGATCGTGGTCCGCTTCCTGTCCAAGCTCATCACGGCCACCCGCGACGCCGCGGGTGCAGTCGTGGACGGAAGCCCGGACACTGTGGTCGACGTCACGGACGTGTGGACCTTCTCGCGCGCCCTGGGGAGCCGCGACCCCAACTGGCAGCTCATCGCCACCGAAGCGGGACAATGAGGCATGGCGGTCGGATCGTCCTCGGCCTCGCCCTCTGGATTCTGACCGTGGCCGCCTCGGAGGCCGCCACGAGGCTCGCCGGAACGGCGCGGCTGGAGCCGGTCGCCTTCGCGGATCTGGCCGGCTGGGACACGGACGATCACGGGGCCGCCTTCACGGCCTTTCTGCGCACCTGCGGCCCCCTCTCCGAAGGGGCCGATTCGCTTCGCCCGGCCCGGGAGCCCGAAGCCTCTCTCCTGGCCGTCTGCCGGAAGGCCCTGGCGGCCGGTTCCCTCGCGGGTCCGGCGGCCAAGGCCTTCTTCGAGACCCATTTCCGGCCCTCGGCCGTGGTCCCGCTGACCGGCGAGGGCTTCCTCACGGGCTATTACGAGCCCGAATTCCTCGGCTCCCGTAAACCCGACGCAACCTATCGCGCCCCTCTTCTGGCCCGCCCGGACGATCTCGTCACCGTCCCGCAGGGCGAGACCCTGCCCGGTCTTGGATCAGACCTTCAGGCGGGGCGGCGTACGGAAACGGGCTATGCGCCCTATCCGGACCGCGCCGCCATCGAGGATGGGGCTCTCGGCAACCGGGCGGAACCCATCGTGTACCTGCGCGAGCCGGGCGAGGCCTTCATCATCCATGTGCAGGGCTCGGCCCGGATCCGGCTGCCCGACGGCTCGTCCCTCCGGGTTGCCTATGCGGGCCGCAACGGCCATCCCTACACGTCCATCGGCCGCCTCCTGGTGCAGCGGGGCGAGATGGATCTCGAGACCATGACCCTGGAAAAGCTCCTGGGCTGGCTGAAGGACCATCCGGACGAGGCCCGTTCCCTCATGCGGGAGAACCGCTCCTACATCTTTTTCCGCGAGGCCGCGGAGCTCTCGCTGGAAGACGGGCCCATCGGCGGGGCCGGCGTGCCCCTGGTCCCGGGCCGCAGCCTCGCGGTCGACCGCTCCCTCTGGACCTATGGCCTGCCCGTCTGGCTCGACGGGCGGATGCCCCTCTCGCTCGACCACAGTGAGCCCCTGCGCCGCCTCATGATCGCCCAGGATACGGGCTCGGCCATCGTCGGTCCGGCCCGGGGCGATTTCTTCGTCGGCAGCGGCGCCGAGGCCGGCACCCGCGCCGGGCTCCTGCGCCATCCGGTCCGGTTCGTCGTCTTCGAGCCCGTCGCCGCCCCATGACCGGCCGGCGCCGTTCCCGCCCGCTCAACGATGAGGAGCGCCGGCTCTGGGCCCATGTGGTCCGGGGCGTCGCACCCATGAAGGGTCGTGTCCTCCCGGCACCCGAGGAGGAGCCGGCCCCGGTCGTGCCGGCAAAGCCCGAGACGGCCTCGTCGCCGGCCGCCCTTGCGACACCCCTGAATGGGACCCACAAGCCGACCTTGCCGCCCCTCGCGCCCATGGAGCGCCGGACCCTCCAGGGGCTGCGCCGCGGCACCAGGGCCGTGGACGCCATCATCGATCTCCACGGCATGCGCCAGGACGAGGCGCACGGGGCCCTGATTCATTTCCTCCATCGCTCCCAGAATGCTGGCCATTCCCTCGTCCTCGTGATCACCGGCAAGGGCGGCGCCGGAACCGGCGGCCTCTTCGAGGAGCGGGGCGTCCTGCGCCGGAGCGTGCCGCACTGGCTCCGGCTGCCGGACCTCAGATCTCTTGTGGTCGGCTTCGAGGAGGCCTCTCCCCAACACGGCGGATCCGGTGCACTCTATGTCCGGCTCCGCCGCAGGCGCGGCGCAGGATGAACGAATGACTCCTTTCGGCGAACGGGTGCGGCAGCTGCGCCGCGAGCGCGGCTTGATGCTGAAGGACATGGCCGCGCATCTCGGCGTTTCGAGCGCCTATCTGTCGGCCCTGGAGCGCGGCGAGCGTGGCAAGCCCACCTGGACCCTCATCCAGGGCGTGCTGCAATATTTCAACATCATCTGGGACGAGGCGGACGAACTGGCCCGCCTTGCCGACCTGTCCGACCCGCGGGTGAAGATCGACACCTCCGGCACCCATCCCCGCGCGACGCTGCTCGCCAACCGGCTGGCCCGGGAGATCGGCCAACTCAGCGAGGACGAGGTGGACGAGATGCTGGCGATCCTCGACCAGGCGCAGGACCGCAGCCGCAGGGCCTCGTCCTTCACGGAAGCGAGGCCGGACGGGGAACGCTCCGCGCCATCCCTGCAGGAGGCATGAAGGGGCCCCAGGCTTGACCCTTGCGCCGACGGATGCGAAAGCGGCGCCGGCCCACAGGCCTCCCGCATTCATTCCGACGGTCTTCCATGTCCCAATCCCGCATCGACGTGCTCACGCTCGGCAACGCTATCGTTGACGTGCTCGCCCATACGGACGAGGCCTTCCTCGCCCGCAAGAAAGTCCACAAGGGCGCCATGCAGCTCATCGACGAGGCCCGGGCCGAGGAGCTCTTCGGCGACATGGGCCCCGCGACCGTGGTGTCCGGCGGCTCGGCGGCCAATACGGCGGCCGGCGCTGCCTCCCTCGGCGTCAAGGCGGGCTTCATCGGCAAGGTGAAGAACGACGAGACCGGCCATTATTTCGCCCGCGACCTCAAGGCGGCGGGAATCCACTACGACGTCGCCTTCGCGCAGGACGGGCCCGCCACCGCCCGCAGCTTCATCCTGGTGACGCCGGACGGCGAGCGCACCATGAACACCTATCTGGGCGCCTGCCAGAACCTGACCCCCGAGGACATCCGGGCCGAGACCATCCAGGCCTCGTCCTATGTCTATCTCGAAGGCTATCTCTGGGATCCGCCGGCCGCGAAGGAGGCCTTCCGCAAGGCCGTGGGCATCGCCCACGAGGCCGGCAACCGGGTGGCGCTCACCCTCTCGGACGCCTTCTGCGTCGACCGTTACCGGGACGAGTTCTTGGGCCTCATGCGCGACGGCAGCCTCGACATCCTGTTCGCCAATATCCACGAGCTTCAGAGCCTCTACGGCACCTCGGACCCCGACAGCGCCCTTGCGGCCTTGCGGGACGAGAAGGTGCTCGGGGTCATCACCCGCTCGGCCGAGGGCGCCCTGGTGGTCAGCCGCGGCGAAACCCGCGCCGTGCCGGCCTTCCCGGTCGACAAGGTGGTGGACACCACCGGCGCCGGCGACCTTTTCGCGGCCGGCTTCCTGGCAGGCCTCGCCCGGGACCTCGACCTTGTGGATTGTGCCCGCCTCGGCGGTCTCGCGGCCGCCGAGATCATCGGCCATCTCGGAGCCCGGCCCCAGGCGAACCTGCTCGACCTCGCCCGTCAGGAAGGCCTCCTGCAGTAAGCAGCCCTCCCGGCCCATTCCGCTTCGTCATCCCCGGGCTTGGACCCGGGGATTTTTGTTTGGGCGGGCTGTACTTCCGAAGGGCGGATGGCCGGGAGAGGCGCAGCGATGATGAGCTGTAACTTCTCCAGAAAAGCGCGTGTTCCCCTCCCCCTTGTGGGGAGGGCCAGGGTGGGGGTGTCGGCGCTGAACTCTCAGAACGTGGCGCTCACACCCCCACCTCCACCTCCACCTCCACCTCCTCCCCACAAGGGGGAGGAGAGACGCGCAGCGCCTCCCGCGTCATTCCGGATTGCCTCTAGGCAAGTCCGGAACCCATAACTACTGACGGTACAGGACCATATGCAGCGGCTTTCGCAGCCTTCATTCTGAAACGCTATTGTTTATGGCTTCCGGGCTCTCGCTATGCTCGCCCCGGAATGACGGTCGTCTTGTCTGCCCTCAGGAGCGGAATCACCCGGTCGCGGGTGAGGGGCGCGAGCGGGATGTTGGGCGGCGGGTCCAGGTCGATCCAGCGCAGTTCGGCGATTTCGGCCGAGACGGACGGCACGCCCTCGAGAGCGGCCGCATAGAGGGCCGCCTCGACCGTGCGGCCGGGCTCGTTGGCCGCCGGGGCCGTCATCGTTTCGAGGAAGCGCAGGGAATCCGGCCTCACCGTGCAGCCCAATTCCTCGCGGATTTCGCGGGCCAGGGTCGCGGCATCGTCCTCATGGGGCTCGCGCTTGCCGCCCGGCTGCATGAAGGCCTGCGTGCCCTGCTTGCGGACAAGGAGCAGACGTCCCCTCTCGTCCCTGACGGCGGCGGCCACGATGCGGATCGGGGCGGTGACGTCGGATGCGGACATGGCTTCTCCTGGATGGGCAGCGCCTTCCGGAGGCGGCATTCCGATCTAGTCTTCCGGCCCGTCGATGGCCACGAGCCGGCGGCGGACTCCTTCGAGCCCCTCAGTCAGTCGCACGAGATCCTGCGCCAGGGCCTCGTGCATGGCGGCGGCAGCGGCCGGAAATTCCTCCAGCACGCGGCGCATGAGGCTCGGGCTGACGCGGATGACCGTCGAGGGCTCGCGGGCGATTGCCGTCGCCGGGCGCTCGATGCGGGCGAAGAGAGCCGCCTGGCCGATCAGGGAGCCGGGACCAACCACGAAATCGGCCGCGGAGCCGTCCTCATGGGCATCGAGCGCGATGGCGCCACGGCTTACGACGTAACCGCCATCGGAGCGGTCGCCCTTGCGGAACAGGGTGTCGCCCTCGCGTAAGGTCCGGCTCTCGGCCGCGAAGGCGACGAGGCGCAGGGCGTCCCGGTGAAGCAGGCCGAAGAGCGGGGCGCCGGACAGGATGGCGATATCGTCGTCGAGGGCCATCGTCAGGGGATCAGCTTGTAGCCGCCGGGCTCGGTGACGAGGATGCGGGAATTGGACGGATCGCTCTCGATCTTCTGGCGCAGCCGGTAGATATGTGTCTCGAGGGTGTGGGTCGTGACGTTGGAATTGTAGCCCCAGACCTCCGCCAGCAGGGTGTCGCGGCCCACCACCGCCTGCCCGGCCCGGTAGAGATAGCGCAGGATCGCGGTTTCCTTCTCGGTGAGCTTGAGCTTGGAGCCCTTCTCGCTGGTGAGAAGCTTCGAACCCGGGCGGAACGTGTAGGGCCCGATCTGGAAGACGGCGTCCTCGCTGGCCTCGTACTGGCGCAGCTGCGCCCGGATGCGGGCGAGGAGCACGGCGAACTTGAAGGGCTTGACCACGTAGTCGTTGGCGCCCGCCTCCAGGCCCATCACGGTGTCGGTGTCCGAGCCCTGGGCGGTCAGCATGATAATCGGGCTGCGGAAGCCCTCCTGGCGCATGATCTTGACGGCCTCGCGCCCGTCCATGTCGGGCAGGCCCACATCCATGATGACGAGGTCGATCCGGTCGGTCTTGACCTTCTGCATGGCTTCGGTCGCGTTTGCGGCCGTCGCGACCTGGAATTCCTCGTAGAGGCCGAGCTGCTCCACGAGCGCGTCGCGCAGGTCCTGATCGTCGTCGACCACGAGGAGACGGCTGGCATTCGACATTGCAATCCCTTCAGGCGAACCTCGAGCGGCGGATCTTACGCGAAGGATAGGCCCCTTTCGCGGATCGTGCGTCTGCCCTTAGACTAGTCATTCCCAACTTGACAACAAGGGCCGCCCCTGCCCCGTCCACTGTCCATGAAGCGCACGCGCGTCAACCTCATCGTCGTCCGCCGCTCTCCCCTCGACCCCCGCCGCGGGCGTCTCGAAGCGGGAACGCTCGTCCTGCCCTGCGCGCTCGGCCGCTCCGGAACCCGGCGCGACAAGCGCGAGGGCGACGGCGCCTCCCCGGTCGGACGCTTCGCCCTTTTGCAGGGTTTCTACCGGGCCGACCGTCAGCCCCGGCCCCGCACGGGCCTGAAACTGCGCCCCATCCGGCCGCAGGACGGCTGGTCGGACGACCCGAAAGACCGGCGCTACAACCGGCCGGTCCCCCTGCCCTGCCCGACGAGTCATGAGAAAATGTGGCGGGAGGACCATCTCTACGACGTGGTCCTCGACATCGACTGGAACCGCGGGCCCATCCGCCGCGGCCGGGGCAGCGCCATCTTCCTCCATCTCGCCCGTCCGGGTTTTTCGCCAACCGAGGGCTGCGTCGCGATCCCCCGGCAGGCGATCCGCCGTCTCCTGGAGCGGATCGGGCCGGACACGCGGATCGCCATCGTCGGCTGATGGCTTCCCCAAGCTTTGCAATCAGACGCCGCATCCCCATCTCCAGGCCATGCTCCAACGAAAGGCCGTCCGTCCATGCGTCTCCTGATCGCCCTGCTCCTCCCCTGGCTGACCTTCTTCACCATCGGCCGGCCCTTCGCGGGACTGATCTGTCTGATCCTGCAGGTCACGCTCATCGGCTGGCTCCCGGCGGCGTTCTGGGCGGTCTACGCCTTGAGTCAGTTCAACACGGACAAGAAGATCGCCGCCGCTCTGCGCCAGAACGGGCGCTGACCCGGAGTAATCCGGGTGCGACCGGCGCACGCATCACCTTTTCGGCCTTTCGCGGCCGATCCATGATAGGCTGATGCTCTGTTCCGGAACGGAGCGCATTGATCCATGACCGAGCGTCCCAAGCTGCCCCACGAGGGAATGGTGCTCGTCAGCGACGGGCGGAAGGCCCTGCTGCTGAGGAATGCCGGCAACGAGATCGACTGGAACCTGACGGTGGACAAGGTCCTGGAGGTGCCGGACAACCCGCCGACCGCCGAACAGGGCACGGACAAGCCCGGCCGCGCCTTCGCGTCCGACGGGGCGCGCAGCGCCGTGGGCCAGACCGATTGGCACGACCTCGCCGAGGCGAGTTTCGCCGGCGACGTGGCGAAGGCGTTCGAGCAGGCGGCGGCCCAGGCCAAGGCCGTGATCGTCGTGGCGCCGCCCCGCACCCTCGCGGAACTGCGCCGGCAGTTCTCGCCGCCTTTCAAGGCCCGCATCGTGGCCGAGGTGGACAAGGATCTCACCCGTCACCCCGTGCACGACATCGAAAAGCACCTGCGGGCCGAGCCATAGCGGCCCACAGGTTCCGCCTCCTATTCGTCCGAGAGCCCGGCGTAGAACGCATCCGGCGAAGCGACCTCCCTCGCCTTTCGGCCTTCCACGACCAAAAAGCGCGTGCCGACCGTCTCGATGAAGCGGCGATCGTGCGAGACCAGGATGCCGGTAGCATCGGCCGCGAGGATCTCGGATTCCAGGGCCTCCCGGCCGGGAACGTCCACGTGATTCGTGGGCTCGTCCAGAAGATAGAGGTTCGGTTCCGTCAGGCGTAAGGCCAGGAGGCCGAGCCGGGCCCTCTCACCGGGCGAGAGCCGCGCGACCGGCCGCTTCTGCTGCTCGATGGGAAAGCCCGCGCCGGCAAGAAGCGCCTTGCTGCGCTGATCGCCCAGGCGGAAGGCCGACAGGATGAAGCCGAGCGGCGTTTCCTGCGGCGGGATCTGCGACAGGTCCTGGTCCGTGTATCCGAGGATCGCGCTCGGGCTGATGCGGATGCCCGGATGCGCGTCGGGATCGCGCACGGCCCGGTTCAGCAGACGCACGAGCTGCGACTTGCCGACCCCGTTGCGGCCGAGCACCACGATGCGATCCCCCTGCTCCACCTCGAGCTTCGGGATCGTGAACAGGATCCCGCCGTCCGGCGGGCGCACCGTGAGGTTCTCGGCCGCGAGAAGGATCCGCGCATGGGTGGAGCGGCTCGCCAGCCGCACTTCGCCGGGCCGGTCCCGATGGAGCGCCTGCAAGCCCTCCTCAAGGTCGGCGGCACGTTTCTTCAGCTGCTTCGCCTTGGTGAGCAGAAGATCGCTGCCGCTGTTGATGCCCACATTGCGTAACTCGCCGGCATTCTGACGCAACCGCCTGATCTCCTTCCAATCCTTCTCGTTGCGGTCGGCCAGGGCGGAATCCTGCTCGGCGAGCAGCGCCCGGGCGCGGGTGAACGGATGCGCGAACACGACCGATGTCTCGGGCCTCAGGAACAGGGTCCTGGTGGTGCAGGCATCGAGGAAATCCCGGTCGTGGCTGACGATCGCCATCGGCACAGGCCCGGCATCCTCCCGGATCCAGCGCTCCAGTCGAAAGAGCTTTTCCAGGTCCAGGTGATTGGTGGGCTCGTCGAGGAGCAGGAGGTCCGGCTCGGCGATCCAGGCGCGGGCGATCAGCGCCAGCCGCTGCCAGCCGCCGCTCAAGGCGCGCAGGATCTGGCCGCGCATGGGTTCCGGGGTCTCGAAGCCGTCCAGCGCCATGTCGGCGCGCCATTCGTTGCCCTCGCGCTCGTCCGGCGCCAGGCCGTTGAGGACCGCCTCCCGGAGGGACAGGTCCAGCAGGTCTTCGGGGGCCTCCTGCATGACGATGCCGACCCGCAGGCCGCGGGAGCGGACGATATCGCCCTCGGTCGGCTCGGCGAGGCCCGCCATGCAGCGAAGGAGCGTGGTCTTGCCCGTGCCGTTGCCGGCCACGATGCCGAGGCGGTCGCGCCCCGTGAGGGTGAGAGTCAGGTCGCGGAACAGGGGCGCGGGAGTGAGGACGGAAAGATTGCGGAGGCTGATGGAGCCCATGGTCTGTCTCAAATCGGTCGGCGCGGCGGCAAGGCGCGGCGCGAAAGTCGTGAACGTGGCGTGGGACGCACCGGGCTCGGGCGACGAGCCTCGGACGCGAAAAAGCCGTTCAGAGCAGACCGGGATGAGAGGAGGACGCGCGGTGCATCTTCAGCTTTGGAAGATGCAGGGGTGACGGAAGGCCGGCGTCAGATCCGTGTCGGGGTCCGCCCTGCAACATGCAATTGCTGCAGGGCCTGCCAGGGGCCGAACATGCGTAGATGCATCGCTTCACACATGCAGCCCTCCTCGGTTAGTGTGGATCTTCCTAAAGACTAGCTTCATGCAGGGTGCGACGCAACGGCCTGTCGGAGGGAAAATGGGGCTTGCGGCCGGGCGGGATCCGGGACCGGGAAGATGGCCAAGAGAATTGTTTCCTTGCATGATGGCCGAGGCAGTTCAGATACAATGTTTCGTTTCATGAAGGCAGGCACGTCGATCCCCTTTCGACCGGCCACTCTGCGCAACCTTGCTTGCACGATCCTCATCGCCACGGGTTCACCCGCCCTGGCACAGGATTACGGCGAATGGCGCGCCCTGACCGAAGAGGAGGACAAGGCCCGCATCGGCGATACGGCGGCGGAATCCATCGATCCGTCGACGATCGAGGCCGATTTCGACGGGGACAGCCGGACTGACACGGCCCTGATCGCCGTCCGCAAGGCGGATGGGACACGCGACCTGATCGTCGATCTCGGGCGCAGCGTCCACGTGCTCATCCGCTCGGAAGAGCGCGGCATGAGCGTCGATCCCGAAGCGGGGCTCGGCCTCGCCAAACCCCGCCGGTGGGACACGATCTGCGGCAAGGCCCTCCGGAAGCTCCAGGGCGGCCTGTGCGAATCCGAGCGCTATCCGGCCTCCGTGACGCTGAAACTCCCGGGAATTCTCTATATCGAAAACGGGCTGACCCAGCTTTATTACTGGGATCGCAAGAAGAAGGCCTTCGAGAGCGTCGTCCTGGTGAACTAGCCGTGCGGCCCTTTCCGGGTCCGGTGCTTCAGGCCCCGCTGTCCGATTTCTGGGCCCTTGGCCGCGATCCGAAGATCGCGCTGCCGACCCGCACATGGGTGGCGCCCATCTGGATGGCGGCGTCGTAATCGGCGCTCATACCCATGGAGAGGGTCTTCAGGCCGTGCTGCGCGGCCATCTTGTGCAGGAGGGCGAAATGCGGCGAGGGCGGGTCCTCGGCGGGCGGGATGCACATCAGCCCCTCGACGGTCAGGCCCCAGCGGGTGCGACAGGCTTCGAGAAAGCCGTCGACCTCCCCGGGCATGACGCCGCCCTTCTGCGGCTCCTCGCCGGTATTCACCTGGACTAGCAGGCGCGGGGCGCGGCCCTGCCGGGCAATTTCCTTGGCGAGCGCCTCGGCGAGGGACGGGCGGTCGAGGGTGTGGATCGCGTCGAAGAGCTGGACGGCTTCCTTCGCCTTGTTGGACTGGAGCGGGCCGATCAGGTGGAGCTCCACGTCCGGATAGCGCTCCCGCAGGGAAGGCCACTTGGCCTTGGCCTCCTGGACGTAGTTCTCGCCGAAGATCCTCTGGCCAGCCGCCAGGACCGGCTCCACGTCTTCGGCCGGAAAGGTCTTGGACACGGCCACGAGCGTGACGGAGGCGGGGTCGCGCCCGTAATCGGAAGCTGCCCGGGCGATGCCGGCCCGGACCTCCTGCAGGCGCTCGACGGGGGTGGTGTCGCTCATATGAGTCCTCCGCACGGCTTTCCCGCGCGCGAAGCCGTTGACCGCGCGGGTGAGCTGTGTCCTAGTCCGCGCCAACCCTGCGGCGCAAGCCGCGTCTTTCATGAATGACGGTGTGACGAGAAAAATGAGGCCCGAGCGCTACAACGCCAAGGAAGCCGAACCGAAATGGCGGAAGGTCTGGAACGACCGCGACCTGTTCAGGACCCGTAACGACGACCCGCGTCCGAAATACTACGTGCTCGAGATGTTCCCCTACCCGTCCGGGCGCATCCATATGGGCCATGTCCGCAACTACACCATGGGCGACGTGGTGGCCCGCTACAAGCGCGCCAAGGGCTTCAACGTGCTTCATCCCATGGGTTGGGACGCCTTCGGCATGCCGGCCGAGAACGCCGCGATGCAGAACAAGGTCCATCCCAAGGAATGGACCTACGCCAATATCGCGACCATGCGCGGCCAGCTGCAATCCATGGGCCTGTCGCTCGACTGGAGCCGCGAGATCGCGACCTGCGATCCGAGCTACTACAAGCACCAGCAGCGCATGTTCCTGGACTTCCTGGAGGCCGGGCTCGTCGACCGCAAGACCGCCAAGGTGAACTGGGACCCGGTGGACCACACGGTTCTGGCCAACGAGCAGGTGATCGACGGGCGCGGCTGGCGCTCCGGCGCCCTGGTCGAGCAGCGCGAGCTGACCCAGTGGTTTTTAAAGATCACGGATTACGCCGAGGATCTGAACGCCCGGCTCGACACCCTCGACCGCTGGCCCGAAAAAGTCCGGCTGATGCAGCGCAACTGGATCGGCCGCTCGGAGGGTCTGCTGGTGCGCTTCGCCCTGCGGCCCGAGACGGCGCCGAACGGCGAGACCGAGCTCAAGATCTACACCACCCGGCCCGACACCCTGTTCGGCGCCAAGTTCATGGCGGTAGCGCCCGACCATCCGCTGGCGAAGGCGGCTGCGGCCAAGAACCCGGAGCTCGCGGCCTTCATCGAGGAATGCAAGCATCTGGGCACCGCCCAGGAGGCCATCGAGAAGGCCGAGAAACTGGGCTTCGACACGGGCATCCGGGCCGAGCACCCGTTCGACCCGAGCTGGACCCTGCCGGTCTATGTGGCCAACTTCATCCTGATGGAATACGGCACGGGCGCGATCTTCGGCTGCCCGGCGCACGACCAGCGCGACCTGGATTTCGTCAACAAGTACGGCCTCGGCAACACACCGGTGGTCTGCCCGCCGGACGTGGACCCGGCCAGCTTCGTCATCACGGACGAGGCCTATGACGGCGAAGGCCGCATGATCAATTCCCGCTTCCTGGACGGCATGACCATCCCGGACGCCAAGGAGGAGGTCGCCCGACGCCTGGAAAGCCAGATGCGTGACGGCAAGCCGGTGGCCGAGCGCAAGGTGAATTTCCGCCTGCGCGACTGGGGCATCTCGCGCCAGCGCTACTGGGGCTGCCCGATCCCGATCATCCATTGCGAGGCCTGCGGCACCGTGCCGGTGCCTAAGAACCAGCTGCCCGTGACCCTGCCGGAGGACGTGTCCTTCGACGTGCCGGGCAACCCCCTCGACCGGCATCCGACCTGGAAGCACGTGGATTGCCCGACATGCGGCGGCAAGGCCCGGCGCGAGACCGACACCATGGACACCTTCGTGGATTCGTCCTGGTATTTCGCGCGCTTCACCGACCCGACCCTGACCGAGGAGCCGACCGACAAGGCGGTGGTCGACCATTGGCTGCCGGTGGACCAGTATATCGGCGGCATCGAGCACGCGATCCTGCACCTGCTCTATTCGCGCTTCTTCACCCGGGCCATGACCCGGACCGGCCATGCGGGCCTGGACGAGCCCTTCGCGGGCCTGTTCACCCAGGGCATGGTGGTGCACGAGACCTACAAGGACCAGAAGGGCGCCTGGGTGCTGCCGAGCGACGTGCGCATCGAGAGCGAGGGCGGTGTCCGCAAGGCCTTCGACGTGCAGACCGGGGCGCCGATCGAGATCGGCTCCATCGAGAAGATGTCGAAGTCCAAGAAGAACACCGTGGACCCGGACGAGATCATCGGGTCCTACGGGGCCGATACGGCTCGCTGGTTCATGCTCTCCGACTCGCCGCCCGAGCGCGACGTGATCTGGACCGAGGAGGGCGTGCAGGGCGCGGCCCGCTTCGTCCAGCGTGTCTGGCGCCTCGTCGGCGAGCTGGCTGACCGGTCGGTCAGCCCCGATGGCGCGGCCGCGGAAGGGCCCATCGGCCTTGCGGTGCGCAAGGCCGCCCACAAGGCCCTGGCGGCGGCCGAAGAGGACGTGGAACGCCTGCGCTTCAACCGCTGCGTCGCCCATCTCTACGAATTCGCCAATTCCCTCCAGGACCTGCTGGTCCAGGCGAAGACGGCCGAAGAGCCGGGTCTTGCCGGTGCCTTCCGGGAGGCCGGGCGGATCTTCGTGCAGCTGCTCGCGCCGATGATGCCGCATCTGGCCGAGGAGAGCTGGGCCGTCCTGGGCGAGCCGGGTCTCGTGGCCGAGGCCGCCTGGCCGACGGTCGAGCGGTCGCTCCTGATCGAGGATTCGATCACCCTGCCGGTGCAGGTCAACGGCAAGAAGCGCGCCGACGTGACGGTGGCGCGCGATGCGGATCAGGCCGCCATCGAGGCTGCGGTGCTCTCGCTCGAAGCGGTGCAACGGGCTATGGAAGGAAAGTCCGCCCGCAAGATCATCGTCGTCCCACAGAGGATCGTGAATGTCGTCGCTTAACCTCAAGGGCCTTGCCCGTCTCGTGATCGTGGCAGGCCTCTCCGTGGGCCTGTCCGCCTGCTTCCGGCCCCTCTACGGGCCCACCGCCTCTGGCGAAACGCTCCAGACGGTCCTGTCCTCCATCGAGGTGCCGGAGCTGAAATGGCCGGACGCCCAGGCGCGCGTCGGACATTACATCCGCAGCGAGGTCATCTACGCCCTCAACGGGTCCGGCCAGGACCTGCCGAAGCGCTATGTGCTGGCTCTCTCCCTGAGCCAGACGCTCCAGAGTCCCATCGTCGACACGGTGACCGGGCGGGCTCAGACGGCGACCATTGCGGGCACCCTCACCTACACCCTGACGGCCAAGGACGGCTCCAAGACCGTCACGACCGCGACCGTCACGTCCTACACCACCTACGAGCGCTTCCCGCAGCGCTTCGCCACCGTGCGCGCCGCCCGCGACGCCGAGATCCGGCTCGCCAAGGCGCTCGCCGACCAGGTCAAGACCCGGCTCGCGATGGAGCTGGCGACGGCCAGCTAACCGCCATGGTGGCAATCAAGGCCGGCGACGTGGAAGGGGTGCTGCGGCGCCCCAACCCGGCCATCGGGGTTTTCCTGTTCTACGGGCCGGATGTGGGCCTCATCAACGAGCGGGCCCGCGCCCTCGCGGAGCGGTCCGTCGAGGATCCGTCGGACCCGTTCCAGCTCATCCGCCTCGACGGGGACGATATCGCGTCCGATCCGGCCCGCCTGGCCGACGAGGCCGGCACCATGGGCCTGTTCGGCGGCCGCCGCGCGCTCTGGGTCAAGGCCACGTCGCGCAACCTCGCGCCGGCCGTGGACCTGGTCCTGAAGGGAAAGATCCAGGACACGACCATCGTCATCGAGGGCGGCGACCTCGCCAAGTCCGCGCCCTTGCGGGTCCTGTGCGAGAAATCGCAGAACGCCCTCGCGCTGCCCTGCTACGCGGATACGGGCCGGGACCTCGGCACTGTCGTGGACGAGGCGCTGAAAAGCGGCGGCTTCGCAATCTCGCGGGAAGCTCGCACGGCTCTCCTCGCCAGCCTCGGGGGCGACCGGCTTGCCACCCGCGGCGAGCTTTCCAAGCTCATGCTCTATGCCCACGGCCGACGGGAGATTACCCTTGAGGACGTGGATGCGGTCCTGAGCGACGTGTCGAGCCTCGCCATGGATGCGGTGGTGGACGCGGCCTTCGCGGGCCAGGGCACGGAGCTGGAAACCGGCACGCGCCGCCTCGCGGCGGAGGGCGTTTCGGCCTCCACGGTGCTTGGCGCCGCCCTGCGCCACGCCCTCATGTTGCTGCCGGCCCGGCTCTCCATCGAGGAAGGAAAGCCCGTCAGCGCCGTGATGGAGGGAATGCGCAGCCTGCATTTCCGCCGTAAGCCCCTGGTCGAGCGCCATCTGCAGCGCTGGACCTCCGAGACCCTGAAGCAGGCCATCGCCCAGATCCAGGCGAGCCTCCTCGACACCCGCCGCCTCTCGGACCTCGACCACGTGGTCACCGCCAAGACCCTGCTCGACCTGGCCCGCGCTGCGCGCCGGTGAGGCATTCTTCTTTCTCTCAGATCTCGGGTGTTCGTGGGAAGCGCCAACATACTCTCCTCCCCCTTGTGGGGAGGAGGTGGAGGTGGGGGTGTCGGCGCTGGGCTTTCAGAATGTAGCGCTCACACCCCCACCCTAGCCCTCCCCACAAGGGGGAGGGAATGCTGTCGAGCTTCGTCCGGAAAAGGTGGAAGGAGCGGCGCTGATCAGAGCTCCAGCTCGGCCGTCACGGGCACGTGGTCCGAGGGGCGCTCCCAGCCGCGGGTTTCCCGGGTTACGTCGATGCCGCGCAAGGTGCCGGCGAGGTCGCCCGAGAGCCAGATATGGTCGAGGCGGCGGCCCTTGTTGGCGGCCGCCCAATCGGGCGAGCGGTAGCTCCACCAGGAATAGATTTTCTCGGGCTCCGGGCGCAGGTGCCGCATGGCATCGGTCCAGCCGGCTTCCTGGCGCAGCTCTTCCAGGGCCGCGGTCTCGACGGGCGTATGGCTCACCACGTCGAGGAGCTGCTTATGGCTCCACACATCGTGCTCCAGGGGAGCCACGTTGAGATCGCCCACCAGGATTGCCGGAGCGGAAGTCGGCCGGGAGCGGCCGCCCCAGGCCCTCAGCTCCTCCATGAACTGGAGCTTGTGGCGGAATTTCTCGTTGAGGTCCGCATCCGGAATGTCGCCGCCGGCCGGGACGTAGAAATTATGGATGGTCACGCCCGAGGCGGCCTTGGCCTCGGTCAGGGTCACGGTGATGTGGCGGGCATCCTGGCGGCCGCACATTTCCATGGTGGAGGTCTGGGCGAAGGGATAGCGGGACAGGATCGCGACCCCGTTATAGCCCTTCTGGCCGAGATGGACCACGAACGGGTAGCCGAAGGACTGGAGCTCCTTCAGGGGGAACTTGTCGTTCGGGCACTTGGTCTCCTGCAGGCACAGGACGTCCGGGCGGCGCTCCGCCAGGAAGCGCCGGACATGGTCGATACGCAGGCGGACGGAATTGATGTTCCAGGTGGAGACGGTGAGTTTCACGGCGTGCATCCTGTAGGCTCGGGCTCCCCTCGGCTACGACAGATTCCACCGCAAGGGAAGGGCGTCGAAGGTCGCGCGGCCCAGGCTCGGCTTCAGGCCTTGCGCCCTCGCAGGGCCCAAGCCCGCGCCGTGAGCGGGATGCTGCCGTCCGGTTCGGTCGGAAGGGTTTTCCTCAGCCGTTCGCGCAGGGCGCCCCGGGCATCCTCGTGGAGCGACATGCAATAGGCCGGGGCATGCGATTGGCCGCCGAGAAACGGCGTCCAGTAATCGTCGAAGTTGCGAAACACCGTGGATATTTCGAGCGGGCGGGTCTCGACGCCGAGAAGACCCAATGGACCGAAGAGGTCGCGCAGCGCATCCGGCTTGCAGATCGGCGCATGAGTGGCCTCGGCTGGTTCCCGCGCCTCGGGATCGAGAGCGATGGCCGCGTCCCAGAAATGGCGCATCATCTCCATTCCGCCCGCATAGTCCCAGACGTAAAGGGCGATTTCGCCGCCGGACCGGGTTACACGCACCATCTCGGCCGCCGCGCTCGGCTTGTCCGGCACGAAATTGAGCATGAGCCCCGAAACCACACGATCGAAGGTATTGGCCGGGAAGGGGAGGTTCTGCGCGTCGGCTTCCCGGAGCTCGACCTTGCTCCCGTCGAGCCGCTCGCGCGCCCGTTCCAGGAAACCTCCCGACGGATCGGCGCCGACCAGCCGCCCGGGCTCGCCATGTGTTGCGATCGCCTCGGTCAAGGACCCGGTCCCGCAGCCGACATCGAGCCAGTCGAGGGCTGGCGGGGAATCGAGCCATGCGAGGAAATCGCGGGCGACGAGCCGGCTCCAGCGGCCCATATAGGCCTCATAGAGATCTGCGCTGACCCAGCGGACTTTCGGCGCCTCGGCCATGGAACGGCTCCAGTGCATGTCGCGCCGGGCCGCCGTCTCCGAGAAACCGGATCTAGCGGTTGTTGCCGATCACCGGCGCGTTCGGAATCCGGAACAGGGCCTGGTCGATGGACCGGCCGCGATTGGTCTTGTTGAGGGTCACGACGGTCTGGAAGCCCTGCGGGTCCGTGATCCGCCACTGAGTCAGGTTCTGCATCTCCGGGTCGAAATACAGCGCGATCCGGGAGGTGCCGCCGAGCGTCGAGCTGTCTTCGAGGTTGATGCGCACGGAGTTCGGCTCGCTGGAAATGCCCGTAACGGCGATGTCCCGGCCGAGATTGACCCGCTCGCGCAGCAGGAATTTCAGGGGCGTCTGCTGGATGAAGTAGAGGTCTTGCGTGTTGAGCTTCGTGTCCCGCACGGCGACGGAAGTGCCGTCGGCGATGACTTCCAGGGTGGCGGGCGGATCGTATTCGAAGCGCAGCTTCCCGGGGCGCTGGAGATAGAGGGTGCCGCCGAGCCGCCGCCCATCGCCGCCGACCTGGGTAAAGTCGGCCACGAGGGTGCTCATGTTGGTGAAATAGGCATTGGCCCGGTCGACGATTTCCTGGTTCGACAGGGGCTGGGCCCGGGGCTGCACTCTGGCCATCGCGGCCGGGCCAACGGCCGCCGCCACGACGGGCTTGGCCGCGATCTCGACCGGATCGCCGGCCGCAGCCTCCTTGGTTTCCTTGAGGGCCACCGGGCGAACCGGCGGCGGCGGCAGGGGCGCGATCGCCGGAACGACGGCAGCTTCCTTCACGGGTTCCGGCGCGGGGGCGGGCGCATCGATCGGCTGGACGGCCCGGCGCGGCGCGTGAAACGTCGAAGTGGCGAGAGGCGCGGCCGTCAGGGTGAAACCCTCAGCCGCCGACGCGAGGGTCGCGGGCGCAGCCGGGGAGGGGGCCCTGGGCGGCTGGAACAGCTCATAGGGAAGCACCTGCGCCGCAGCCGGCAGCGTTCCGGCGACCGCAAAGGTCGCAAGGAGCGTCGTCAGGCGGATCGGGCTCGAAAGGCGCATCCGGAAAAATCCTTTCAGGTCAGGCGCTGCGCTAGCCTTCTCATGTGGCCAATCGATGACGCTCTTCCCAGGGCCGAGGTTCCTGCTGCGTCGATTCGATCCACGCTTCGGGTCCCGCCTCAATCCTCGCCCATATCGGGGCTTTCCATGAGGATCTCGCGCTTTCCGGCATGGTTGGCCGGGCCGACGATGCCCTCCTTCTCCATCCGCTCCATCAGCGAGGCCGCCCGGTTGTAGCCGATCTGCAGCCGACGCTGGATATAGGACGTCGAGGCCTTCTTGTCGCGCAGGACCACGGCGACCGCCTGGTCGTAGAGATCGCCGCCCGGCGCTCCGAACTCGCCCTGGTCGAAGACCGGCGAGTCGCCGCCCGCGCCACCCTCGTCCTCGTCGGCCGTGACGGCCTCGAGATATTGCGGCCGGCCCTGACGCTTGAGGTGGGCGACGACCTTCTCGACCTCCTCGTCGGAGCAGAACGGCCCGTGCACGCGCATGATCCGCCCGCCGCCCGCCATGTACAGCATGTCGCCCTGGCCCAGAAGCTGCTCGGCCCCCATCTCGCCGAGAATCGTCCGGCTGTCGATCTTCGACGTCACCTGGAACGAGATCCGGGTCGGGAAATTCGCCTTGATCGTGCCGGTGATCACGTCCACCGACGGACGCTGGGTCGCCAGGATCACATGGATGCCGGCCGCACGCGCCATTTGGGCGAGGCGCTGGATCGCGCCTTCGATCTCCTTGCCGGCCACCATCATCAGGTCGGCCATCTCGTCGACGATCACCACGATGTAGGGCAGAGGCTCGAGGTCCATCACCTCGTCCTCGTAGACCGCTTGGCCGGTCTCGCGGTCGAAGCCGGTCTGGACCGTGCGGGTGATCACCTCGCCGCGCGCCTTGGCCTCCGAGACGCGGGCGTTGAAGCCGTCGATGTTGCGCACGCCCAGCTTCGACATCTTCTTGTAGCGGTCCTCCATCTCCCGAACCGCCCATTTGAGCGCCACCACGGCCTTCTTGGGGTCGGTGACGACCGGGGTGAGCAGGTGCGGGATGCCGTCATAGACCGACAGTTCCAGCATCTTCGGGTCGACCATGATCAGCCGGCATTCCTCCGGCTTCAGCCGGTAGACCAGCGACAGGATCATGGTGTTGATGGCGACCGATTTGCCCGAACCGGTGGTGCCGGCGACCAGCAGGTGCGGCATGCGTGCGAGGTCTGCAATCACCGGCTCGCCGCCGATCGTCTTGCCGAGGCAGAGCGCGAGCTTCTGCTTGGTCGATTCGAAATCCTGGCTCGCGAGAAGCTCGCGCAGGAACACAGTCTCGCGCTTGTGGTTTGGCAGCTCGATGCCGATGGCGTTGCGCCCCTGCACCACCGCGACGCGGGCCGAGATGGCGCTCATGGAGCGGGCGATGTCGTCGGCGAGCGAGATCACGCGAGAAGATTTGGTGCCCGGCGCGGGCTCGAGCTCATAGAGCGTCACCACCGGGCCGGGGCGCACGTTGATGATCTCGCCCTTCACGCCGAAATCCTCCAGCGTCCCTTCCAGGAGGGTGGCGTTCTGCTCGAGCGCATCCGCCGAGACGGTCGGGGCCTGCGGCTTCTTCGGCTCGGCGAGAAGGCCGAGGGCCGGGAGCTGATAATCGCCCTCGTCCAGGAAGGAGGGCTGCGCCTCGCGCACGATCCGCTTGCCGGGCTTCGGCGCCGCCGCCACGGGCGCAACCCGCGTCGGCGTGGGCTCCGGCATGGCGACGCGGCTGCGGCCCGCGGCCGGGACCTCGTCCCAATCCTCGTCGTCTTCGTCGTGGAGGGGCGCGGCCGCCGGGGCGGGCTTCGTCCGCCGGGGCGCCTCGTCCAGAATCGGTTCGCGCCGGGTCCAGATCGCGTCCGGTGCGCCGCGCCGGGCCACGGGCGCGGCCTCGTCATGGCCGGCTTCCGCCCGCCGTTCGGCCCAGCGGCGCGCGGCGGCGCGCAGGCTCATGAATCCGTGCGCAAGGGCGCCCAGGGACACGATGCCCCAGCCGGGCTCGTCCCGCCCGGGTTCGTCCGCATCGTCCCATTCGGCCTTGCGGCGTCCGCGTCCGGTCTCGACCGGCTCGTCATGTTCGTCCGCATCGTCCCGGTCGCGGTCCTCCGCGAGACCGAGGCCACAGGCGGCGCTCAGGGTAAGGATCGCGACGGCCGCGAAGACGAGGCCAAGCACGGCGCTGCCCGAGCCACTGGCAAGGCCCGTAACGGCCTTGGCGGCCGCGAGGATCGCGTCTCCCACCACACCGCCGAGGCCGGTGGGCAGGGGCCAGCGGTCCGTAGCCGGCAGGGCGCTGGCGAGCGCGGTTGCGGCCCCGGCTCCGATGACCCAGAGGGCGAGGCGCAACTGCACCCGGCCGAGATGGCCGGATTTCATCTGCCGCCAGCCCCAGAGAGCGAGGGGCAGGAGGGCCGCGATGGAGCCGAGCCCGAGCAATTGCATGAGGAGGTCGGCCGCGATGGCGCCCGGCCAGCCGAGCAGGTTGCGGACCGGCGCGTCGGTGGCGTTGTTGAGGCTCGGGTCGTCCACCGACCAAGTCGCGAGGGAGGCCGCCACCGCGCCCGCGAGGACGAGCAGGCAAAGGCCGATCATCTCCTGAGCCCGGCGGGCCACGAAGGCCCTCAGGGCGCTGGAAAGACCGTCATAGGCTGACGAGGGGCGGCGTGCCGTGCGCATCGAAAACCCTGAATCGCAATGTCATTCATGAAGTCGAGCTGCGACAATAGGGGGAGGGGGTTAAGGGTCCTTTAACCCTACGGCGGCGGCCCCGCCCGTTGACGCGCCGCCCGGGACGGACCAGTGTCCGCCCATGACCAGCAGGGCATTCATTCTCAGGCGGTGGCAGCGGGCCGGGATCGTGGCCGCGCTCGCCTATGCGCTGGCGCTCCAGGCCCTGCTTTTCGCCTTCGGCGGCGCGCTTCATGCCCAGGATGCGCTGATCCCCGGACCGACGGCCATCCTCTGCGGCCAGGGAAAGGGTGCGGTGCCTGATGCGCCGGCGCAGGCCCATGATGCCCTGTGCTGCGTCCTCAGTTGCGGGGTCTCTGCCACAACCGGGCCCCTGCCGGCCGTCGCCGGGCTCGAAAGGCCGGCGGCGCTTCCGCAGACGGTCGCGTTCCTGCCGGCGGAGCCGCTCCTTGTCCGGTTCTCCAGTTTCCTTCCTGTCGGGTCGCGCGCGCCGCCGCGCCTGGGTTGATCGTCCGCTCGCAGATCATTCCCGAACCCATCACAGGACCCGTTCCATGAAACCGACTTTTTCCACGCCGTTCCTGGCCGCGGCCGCGCTCATGCTCGCCGTCTCGCCATCCTTTGCCCAATCCTCCGCCTCGCCCGCGCCGATCAAGGCCGGAGCCCTGACCATCGAGCAGCCCTGGTCGCGCGCAACGCCCGCCGGCGCACAGGTGGGCGGCGGCTATCTGCGCATCACGAATACGGGCAAGGAGCCCGACCGGCTCACCGGCGGGTCCGCCCCGGTCGCGTCGCGAATCGAGGTGCACCAGATGTCCATGGTCGACAACGTCATGCGCATGAAGCCGGTGGATGGCGGGCTCGAGATCAAGCCGGGCGAGACCGTCGAATTGAAGCCGGGCGGCTATCATCTCATGTTCATGGACCTGAAAGAGCCCCTCAAGGACGGCGAGACCGTCAAGGGAACCCTGGTCTTCGAGAAGGCCGGCTCGGTTGCGGTGGACTTTGCAGTGCGCGGCATGGGTCAGGGAGGGGGCCAGAATATGGGCCACGGCGCGGCACCCGCACCCATGCAGCATAAGCATTAGCGCAGGAGGTTTCCCATGGTTTTCAAACGGTCCATCCTCCTGCCGCTGCTGGTGTTTCTCACGGCGGCGCTGGTGCTCCTCGTCACCCTGCTGCTGATGCTGCCGGGGCCGAACTCGTCGGGGACCGCCTCGCGGGTGCCGATCGGCGGCCCGTTCCAGCTCACTGACCAGAACGGCAAGCCCTTCTCCAGCGAGAGCCTGAAGGGTAAGCCCTTCGCGCTCTTCTTCGGCTTCACACACTGCCCCGAGGTCTGCCCGACCACCCTCTACGACCTCACCCAGGACCTTGAGGCCCTGGGCAAGGATGCGGACCGGATGAATGTGGTGTTCGTGACGGTCGATCCCGAGCAGGACACGCCGGAGCTGATGAAGACCTATCTGTCTTCCTTCGATCCGCGGATCATCGGCCTCACCGGCACGCCGGACGAGATCGCCGCCGCCGCCAAGGCCTACAGGGTCTATTACAAGAAGGTCCCGACGGAGTACGGCTACACCATGGACCACACGGCGACGATCTTCCTGATGGACGGCAAGGGCGATTTCTCCGGCGCATCCAACTTCCAGGAAGCGCAGGACATCCGGCGCGAGAAGCTCAGGAAGCTCGTGAAGAACGGGTGAGCCGCCCGAGCGGCGCAGGATGCGAAAAGCCCCGACCTTGCGGCCGGGGCTTTTCCTTTTGACGACCCTCTGGATGTTTTCTGTCGTCTGAAAGCTCAGTAATTGTACGCGCGCTCGCCGTGGTCGGCGAGGTCGAGGCCCTCGCGTTCCGCCTCGTAGGTGGCGCGCAGGCCGACCGTGAGATCGACGATCTTGAAGAGGATGAACGAACCGATCCCCGTCCAGAGCAGAGTCACGGCCACGGCGACGATTTGCGTCCAGACCTGGCCCGCAATCGTGTAATCGCCGGCGCCGTAGCCGCCGAGGGTGGGCGCCGCCACGATGCCGGTGCCGATGGCCCCGACGATGCCGCCGATCCCGTGGATGCCGAACACGTCGAGGGCGTCGTCATAGCCGAGCGCGTTCTTCACCATGGTGACCGCCACGTAGCAGACCACGCCCGCCACGAGGCCGAGCACGATGGAGCCCATCGGTCCCGCGAGGCCGGCAGCCGGCGTGATCGCCACGAGGCCCGCGACGGCGCCCGACGCGATGCCGAGGAGCGAGGCCTTGCCCTTCTCGAAGGCTTCCGCGGCCGTCCAGGCGAGGCCCGCGGCGGCGGGGGCCAGGATGGTGTTGAGGAGCGCCAGCGCCGCGCCGCCGGTGGCTTCGAGGTTCGAGCCCGCGTTGAAGCCGAACCAGCCGACCCACAGCAGGCACGCGCCCACGAAGGTGAGCGTGAGGGAATGCGGCGCGAGCAGGTCGCGGCCGTAGCCGATGCGCTTGCCGACCATCAGCGCGCCGATCAGGCCCGCGACGCCCGAATTGATGTGCACCACGGTGCCGCCCGCGAAATCGAGGGCGCCGAGCTTGAAGAGATAGCCCTCCGAGAACCACACCATGTGGGCGATGGGCAGGTAGACGAAGGTCAGCCACAGGGTCGTGAACAGCATCACGGCCTTGAAGGTGATGCGCTCCGCGAAGGCGCCGACGATGAGCGCCGGCGTGATCGCCGCGAAGGTGAGCTGGAAGGCCAGGAAGGTGAATTCCGGGATCGCCACGCCCTTGGTGAAGGTGTCGGCGGTGGACTCCGTCGTCACGCCGGTCAGGAAGGCCTTGGAGAGCCCGCCGATGACGGCGCCGAGTCCGCCGGGGCCTGCCGTGAAGGCGAGGGAGTAGCCGTAGAACACCCACAGGATGGCCACGAGGCTGAACACCGAGAAGACCTGCATGAGCACCGAGAGCATGTTCTTGGTGCGCACCAGCCCGCCATAGAACAGGGCGAGGCCCGGGATCGTCATGAGGATCACCAGGAGGGTCGAGACGAGCATCCAGGCCGTGTCGCCCTTGTCGATGGTCGGGGCAGGGGCGGCCTCCTGGGCGAGCGCCGGGCCGAGGGTCACGAGCGCGAGCCCGAGGCCCGGAAGAGTTGCGGAAAGGATCGAGCGTAGCTTCATCGGATTCGGGCTCCGGACGGACCGAGAGGGGAGGGATTTACAGGGCATCGGCATCGGCCTCGCCGGTACGGATGCGGACGGCCTTCTCGAGGGGGACGACGAAGATCTTGCCGTCGCCGATCTGCCCCGTACGCGCCGCGAGGGTGATCTCCTCGATCACCTTCGGGACGATCTCGGTGGGCACCGCCACCTCGATCTTGAGCTTGGGCAGGAAGCTCACGGCGTATTCGGCGCCGCGATAGATCTCCGTATGGCCCTTCTGCCGCCCGTAGCCTTTCACCTCGGTCACGGTGAGGCCGTGCACGCCGAGGGAGGTGAGCGCGTCGCGGACCTCCTCCAGCTTGAACGGCTTGATGACCGCCATCACGATTTTCATGGGTAAAGCCCCCTCCTGTGGGATCTCATGCGCCGGCCGGGGCCTGCTCACGAGACGTTTCCATGCGAACCCGACCTGCCGGACGGGTCTCGACTGGGGACTATGCAAGAATGATGCCAATCTCTGCGGGCTGCTTCGGCTCCCCGTTGCGACAGGGATGCGGCCCGGAAATGAGGCTGTTTCGGCCTGAATGCCCAAACCATAGGCAGATGAAACAAGAACAACCCCGGCTCAAGTAAGCCGGGGTTGCGCAGAAACAGATCAGGCAGGCGTGTTAGCGGACGCTGTCGTCCTTGCCGTTGGGGCTCCCATCACGGCCGCCATTTCCGAAGCCGTTGTTTCCGTGCCCGCCGCCATCGTGGCCGTTCTGACCACCAGCGTTGCCGTTCCCATGGCCGCCTCCGTTGCCGTTCTGACCGCCAGCGTTGCCGTTCCCACGGCCGCCCCGATCGCCCACGTCTCCTCGGCCGCGGGACCCGCCGCCGAAAGCGCCACCGTTCGGGCTTTCGCCGGCCCGACCGACGCTTTTATCATTTCCCGGATTGCCCAAGCCGCCATCCGTTGACCCGGTGGCTCCGCCTGCCGCCCGGCCTCCAGTGGCGGTTCCACCACCGACCGCGCCGGCACTTCCTGAGGCTCCGGCACCCACGCTGCCGGTTGAGGCGACATCGCCCGTCCCGCTGGATACGCCCTCACCTCCACGACCCGCCGCAGCGCCGCGGGCGCTGCCGCCAAGGGTGCTGCCGCCAAGGGTGCTGCCGCCAACGGCACTGCCACCAAGGGCGCTGCCGCGCGTGGTTCCTGCCGGGCTGATGCCACCGTTCTGCGGATTGGATTGACCGGAAAGGGACGCCGCCGAGCCGCTGCTAGGAACGGCGAAGTTCTGGTTCGCAAACCCACCGGAGCCGAAAAGCGGGGTGCCGACCGAGCCGCCCGCCAGAGGAGCCCGCTGCGTGATCGATCCGGTCGCCGTGGCGTCCCGGTCCGTCAACCTGTTCAGCTGGCGCAACGCCTGAGGACGGATAGCGCAGCGACAGACCTCCTCCCCTTGGACAACGTGAAGACGGCAATTGCTATACATCGACGGATTGGCGACGGCCGGAACACATTGCCCGCCTGGTCGCAGACCCTGTGCCAATGCCGGGAACGCGGAAGCAAGCAAAAGGGCTGCGCCGGACGCAGCGAGAACGTGCGAACGTTTCATGACTCACCTGAAGAGGAGTTAGTTTGAAATTGAGACTAAATTGTCTCGAATGTCTCAATGACGCCGCAGCAGAGACATGGTTCCCACTCTTCAAGAGAAAAGTTATTCCGTAACTTAAGCTCAGCAGTATTAATCTCTATTTTCCAACAAATCTAACAACGTAAACAGAACAGCTTGGCCTTTTATACGTTAGGCGAACGCCTTCAGAAGCCGTTCATCTATGATGTCCGGAATCGCTACCAAGTTTCGCGACGAGAATTCTTGCTCAATCTTGACTGTTCTAGAGTAAGCTTACCCGCGCTTGCGTCGAGGGCTTGTTCCCGTCACGGTCCGCTCTGCCACGGGAAGGTCAACTGTCGGCTCGCGCGTTCTTTCCCCCGAAGCCGCGATCCATCCTCGCCCCGATTGGCGGGCGTAGAACGTGTGCCCCGTCCGTGACGACGGCAGGATCGCTGAAGTCAGGTTGTCGAGCACCAGAGGGCCTTCGGCGGTCGCCACGGTCAGAACCGCATGAGCTTCACCCTGGGCTGTTACGCCGACAGCGATCGACAAGGCCGCGGCAGGCCACCCTCGCTCCAGGAGGAGCTTTCGCTTCAGAAGCGCGAAATCTTCGCAGTCACCCTTGCCGCTCGTTGGGAGTGTCCAGACATCCTCGCGCCCGTACTGTTCCCAATCCGATACCTCGACAATCGTGCTGTTGACGAAGGTATTGATGCGCTGGAGCTCAGCCATGCGCTCAGGAGTCATCATCACGCCCGCAGCAGGTTTTGCCACTGCCGGAACGACCATGAGCATGGCTATGGCAAGGCCGCTGGCGCAGATTCGGGAAATAGACATGAGGATGGCCCCTGGAAATAACAGTCTTCATGCCGGAACTTTTCGAAGCGACCGGCTTTGACACTTTCGCGTCTCTCTCATCATGTCTTCACGCCGGGATTGCGGCAGCGTGAGCATAAGGTGATACCGGGTTCCGTCTTGCCATCTGGGGACGAGGCTTTAGGCTGGCCCCAAGCGTCGCCGAAAAAGACGCGGGAAACGCACCTGATCCATGTCCGTCACCGAGTCCGCCGCAATCACGCCAGCCGTCACCCTGCGCAACGTCGCCATCACGTTCGGGCCGAAAGGGGAGGGCTATCGTGCCGTCTCGTCCATCGACCTCTCGGTCCGGCCCGGCGAGTTCATCGCCATCGTCGGCCCGACCGGCTGCGGCAAGTCCACGCTCCTCAATGCCTCCGCGGGGTTGCTGAAGCCCTCCGACGGCGAAGTCTCGATCTTCGGCGCGCCGCTTCAAGGCCTCAATCGGCGGGCCGGATACCTCTTCCAGCAGGATGCGCTCATGCCCTGGAAGACGGCTCTGCAGAACGTCGCGGTTGCCCTGGAGCCGCAGGGCGTGGCGGCAGAAACGGCCCGTGAGAAGGCCCGCACATGGCTCGGCCGCGTGGGCCTTTCGGCCTTCGTGGACCGCTATCCGCACATGCTCTCCGGCGGGCAGAGGAAGCGCGTCGCCCTGGCCCAGATGCTGATCCGCGATCCGGAAATCCTGCTCATGGACGAGCCCTTCGGGCCCCTCGATGCGCAGACGCGGCAGATCATGGGCAACCTGCTGCTCGACCTCTGGGCGACGGACCGCAAGGCCGTGCTCTTCGTCACCCACGACCTCGAGGAGGCGATCGCGCTGGCCGACCGGGTGGTGGTGATGTCCGCAGGCCCCGCCGCGCGGATCATCGGCGACTTTCCGGTGACGCTGCCGCGTCCGCGCGACATCGCGGAGGTGCGGCTGGAGCCGTCCTTCCACCACATCCACAAGGAGATCTGGGCCAGCCTGCGCACGGAGGTGCAGAAGGCTTATGCGCAGGGCGAGGGAGCGACGTCGTGACCATGATCTATCGCCGTTCCGGGGCCGCCCCCTTGTCATTCCGGGGCGAGCACAGCGAGAGCCCGGAACCCATAGCCGCCGACAGGGCAAGATACGCCGCAGCGGCTGCCGCAGCTCTTCATTCTGAAACGTTAGCGTTTATGGGTTCCGGGCCCAGCGCTGCGCGCTGTCCCGGAATGACAGAGGAGTTGGGGCTTTGAAACGCGCCAAGCTTCTTGCGTTCCAGATTGCCGTCGGCCTCGCGTTCCTGGTGCTCTGGCACGTGCTCACGGCCTATCCGATTCTTGCGCCCGTCAAGCAGTCGCAGTTCTTCTTCTCCAACCCCATCGACGTGCTCGCGCGGGCCTGGAAGGAATTCGCCACCGGCGAGATCTGGCACCATCTCGGCATCACGCTGCTCGAGACCGTGCTGGCCTTCGCGTTCGGGGCGGCGGGCGGCATCCTGTTCGGGTTCCTGTTCGCCCGCCGCGACATGCTGGCGGCCGTGTTCGACCCTTACATCAAGGCCGCGAACGCCCTGCCGCGCGTGGTGCTCGCGCCGATCTTCGCCCTGTGGTTCGGGCTCGGCATCTGGTCGAAGGTGGCGCTCGGCTTCACGCTCGTGTTCTTCATCGTGTTCTTCAATGTGTATCAGGGCGTGCGCGAGGTGAGCCCCACGGTGCTCGCCAATGCGCGCATGCTCGGCATGAACGAGCGCCAGCTCCTGCGGCACGTCTACTGGCCGTCGGCGCTGACCTGGATGTTCTCGTCGCTCCACACCTCCGTGGGCTTCGCGCTCGTCGGCGCGGTGGTGGGCGAATATCTCGGCTCCTCGGCCGGGCTCGGCTACAAGATCCACGAGGCCGAGAGCGTGTTCGACGTGACGGGTGTCTTTGCCGGAATGCTGATCCTGTCAATCTTCGTCATCCTCCTCGACATGGTCGTGACGGCGATCGAGCGGCGGCTTCTCGTCTGGCGCCCGGGCCCGTCGACAGGCGGGCAGGGCTGAGCAATCCTCTTCTTTCAAGAAGCACGACAAACCAGGGAGACGAACATGGAACGCCGGACATTTCTGATCGGGACGGGCGCTGCGGCCCTCGCGGCCGGTTTCAGCCGCACCGCCTTCGCGCAGGACAAGCCCGAGAAGACCAAGGTCACGCTGGGCGTCGGCGGCAAGCCGCTGCTCTACTACCTCCCGCTCACCATCGCGGAGCGCAAGGGCTTCTTCAAGGACGAGGGGCTCGACGTCGAGATCAACGATTTCGGCGGCGGCGCCAAGTCGCTCCAGGCGCTGATCGGCGGCTCCGTGGACGTGGTGACGGGCGCCTACGAGCACACCATCCGCATGCAGGCCAAGGGCCAGGACGTGCGCGCCGTCACGGAGCTCGGGCGCTTCCCGGCCATCGTGATCGCGGTGAAGAAGGACAAGGCCGGGCAGATCAAGTCCGCGGCCGACTTCAAGGGTCTCAAGATCGGCGTTACGGCGCCGGGCTCCTCCACGGCGCTCACCACGCAATACGCCATGGTGAAGGCCGGCCTGAAGCCGACGGATGCGGCCATCATCGGCGTCGGCTCCGGAGCGAGCGCGGTCGCGGCCATGCAGAAGGGCGAGATCGACGTGATCGCCCATCTCGATCCGGTGATCTCCAAGCTCGAATCGGACGGCGACATCGCAATCCTCATCGACACGCGGACGGAAGCCGGCACCCGCGCCCTGTTCGGCGGCTCGAACCCGGCCGCGACCCTCTACACGAAGAAGGACTTCATCGACGCCAATCCGGTGACGACCCAGCGCCTCGTCAATGCCTTCATGAAGTCGCTCAAGTGGCTCGCGAGCGCGAAGCCCGAGGATGTGGCCGAGGCCGTGCCGCCGGAATATCACCTCGGCGACAAGCCGCTCTACGTCAAGGCGGTGCAGAACTCGCTGGAAAGCTATTCCCGCACCGGCATCGTCCCGCCGGACGGCATGGCGAGCGTCATGGACATGCTGAAGACCCTCGATCCGGAACTGAAGGACGCGAAGGTCGACCTCGCGGCCACCTTCGACGACCGCTTCGTCAAGAAGGCGGCTGGCTGACGCCGCGCTGGCGTTATCCGCAGGGCGCGGGTGGAGCAATCCGTCCCGCGCCTTTTCTCATGGTTCCTCTCATGGAGCGCTGCCGTCGTATTGCAGCGTCACGGTCTCGGCCAGGTAGTCGATAAAGGCCCGCACCCGCGCCGGCAGGCGGCCGCCCTGGCCGACGAAGACCGCGTGGATGTCCTCGGTATCGCCGGGGTTGAACGCTTCCAGCACCGGCACGAGCCGGCCTGCCGCGATGTCGGGGCCCACATGGAACCAGGCGAGGCGGGCGAGACCGACACCCGCGAGCGCGAGCCGGCGGGAGGTCTCGCCGTCTCCCGACAGGGCATTGCCGACGGCCGGCAGGGTTCGGTCGAGGCCACTTTCCCGGAACGGCCATTCGTCGAAACTGCGGGCGAAATTGAACCCGATCCGGTTATGGGATTCGAGCTCCGCCAGGGTTTCGGGCGTGCCGTGGCGTGCCAGATAGTCCGGCGCCGCGACCACCACCATCCGGCTCGTTCCGAGCTTGCGCGCCACGAGCTGCGAGGCCCTCAACGGGCCGACCCGGATCGCCACGTCGGCCCGCTCCTCGAACAGGTCGATGACCTGATCGGTCAGGACGATGTCGAGCCGCACCTCCGGATAAAGCTCCAGGAAGCCCGGCACGAGCGGCAGCAGGTGATGGAGGCCGAACGGCACGTTGCTGTTGACCCGCACGCGACCCTTCGGGGCGGCCCCGACGGAGACCTCCCGTTCCGCGTCGTCAATCTCGGCGAGAACCCGCTTCGCCCGCTCGAAGAAGGCGGCCCCTTCCGGAGTGAGCTGCAGGCGGCGGGTCGACCGGTGGACGAGCCGGGTGCCGAGACGGGCCTCGAGGCGCGCCACGAGCTTGCTCACGGCCGAGGGGGTCATCCGCAGGCTGCGCGCCGCGGCCGAGAAGCCCGATTGCTCCACCACCGGACGAAGACCTCCATCTCGCCGGAGCGATTGATCTCAAGCCGCGCCATCGTGAATTCAACTCACAAATGATGTTCCGAACGGCACTCTAATTCAAAGCTCCCGCGTCTCCTAGCTTTGCGACATCTCTTCGCAACGCCCGGACGGGAGTCTGCCTTGCCTCTTGCTCTCTACACCCTGACCGCCGGGGCCTTCGCCATCGGCACCACCGAATTCGTCATCATGGGCCTGCTGCTGCAGGTCGCCGGAGATCTCGGCGTCTCCATCGCGCTCGCGGGCCTTCTCATCTCCGGCTATGCCCTCGGCGTCACCATCGGGGCCCCGCTCATCACGGTCCTGACCCGGCAATGGCCGCGCAAGACCGTCCTGGTCGCCCTGATGATCATCTTCACCATCGGCAACATCGCCTGTGCGGTCGCGCCGAGCTACGGGGCCCTCATGGGCGCCCGCATCGTCACGGCGCTGGCCCACGGGACCTTCTTCGGCGTCGGCTCGGTGGTGGCGACCTCGCTCGTGCCGCCGGAGCGCAAGGCCTCGGCCATCGCCATCATGTTTACGGGCCTGACGGCCGCGACGCTTCTCGGCGTGCCTCTCGGCGCCTGGATCGGCCTGGCCTTCGGATGGCGGGCGACCTTCTGGACGGTGGCGGCCATCGGGGCCGCCGCGGCGCTGGTGCTCGCCGCCTTCGTTCCGGCCGGGACGCGCAATGAGGAGACTTCGTCGCTGCGCGACGAGATCGCCGGGCTGATGCGCCTCCAGGTCGGCCTCGGTCTCGCCATGACGGTGCTCGGTTACGCGGGGGTGTTCGCGGTCTTCACCTATGTGCAGCCCATCCTGACCCGGATCACCGGCTTCTCCGAAGCCGCGGTCTCGCCCATCCTCCTGGTCTTCGGCGCAGGCCTCGCGATCGGCAATCTCGGCGGCGGCTGGCTGGCGGACAAGCGCCTGATGCCGACCCTGATCGGCACGCTCGGACTTCTGGCGCTCGTTCTCGCCCTCACGACCTTCGCGGTGCAGGAGAAGACCCTGGCGGTCGTCTTCATCGGCCTCCTCGGGGCTGCGGCCTTCGCGACGGTGGCGCCCCTGCAATTGCGGGTGTTGGAAAAAGCGGGCGGCGCCGGCCAGGGCCTCGCCTCGAGCCTGAACATCGCGGCCTTCAATCTCGGCAATGCCCTCGGCGCCTGGATCGGCGGCCTCGTCATCGACCACGGTCCCGGACTTGGCTCCCTGCCTCTCGTCGCTGCCCTCGTGACCCTTGCGGGCCTCGTCCTCGCGCTCGTCAGCCACCGGCTCGACCGGCGCTCCTCCGCTTCCGTCCTCTCACATCAAGGAATCTGACCATGGAATACAGACATTTGGGACGCTCGGGGCTACAGGTCCCGGTGCTCAGCTTCGGGGCCGGCACCTTCGGCGGAAAGGGTCCGCTCTTCGGCGCCTGGGGCGAGACCGATACGGCCGAGGCACGACGGCTCATCGACATCTGCCTGGAGGCCGGCGTCACCCTTTTCGACACGGCCGACGTCTATTCGGACGGCGCATCGGAAACCGTGCTGGGCGAGGCGATCAAGGGCCGGCGGGACAAGGTGCTCCTGTCCACCAAGACCGGCCTGCCCATGGGCGAAGGGCCGAACGAGGCAGGCTCTTCCCGCTCCCGGCTGATCCCTGCCGTGGACGCGGCCCTGAAGCGTCTCGGCACGGATTACATCGATCTCCTCCAGCTTCACGCCTTCGACGCGAAGACGCCCGTCGAGGAAGTACTGTCGACCCTCGACGACCTCGTGCGGGCCGGCAAGATCCGCTATGTGGGCGTGTCCAATTTCGCCGGCTGGCAGCTCATGAAATCGCTCGCCGTGGCCGACCGCTACGGCTATCCGCGCTATGTGGCGCATCAGGCCTATTACTCGCTGATCGGGCGCGACTACGAATGGGAGCTGATGCCGCTTGCCCGCGACCAGGGCGTCGGCGCGGTGGTCTGGAGCCCACTCGGCTGGGGCCGGCTCACCGGCAAGATCCGCCGCGGCGCAAAGCTGCCCGAAACGAGCCGCCTGCATCAGACCGCCGAATACGGCCCGCCCGTCGATGACGAACATCTCTTCCGCGTCGTCGATGCCCTCGATGCGGTCGCGGACGAAACCGGAAAGTCGGTGCCGCAGATCGCCCTGAACTGGCTGCTGCAGCGGCCGACCGTCTCGACCGTCGTGATCGGTGCGCGCAACGAGGAGCAGCTGCGCCAGAATCTCGGCGCGGTCGGCTGGTCGCTGACGCCCGAGCAGGTGGCGCGGCTCGATGGGGCGAGCGCCGTCACGCCGGCTTATCCCTATTGGCCCTCATATCGCCAGGCTGGCTTCGCCCGGGTCAATCCGCCCGCGGTGTAAGGCGAAACCGCTGCCGCGCGGTGTTGTGAGAGTCGCTCGGCGGCCTTCGCGTCAGCTGCGGTCGCGGATCAGCCCTTCCTGGGCCACGGACGCGACCAATGTGCCGTCCTGCCGGAAGATGAGGCCCCGGGAGAAGCCGCGGGCGCCGCCCGCAAATGGAGTGTCCTGGGCGTAGAGCAGCCATTCGTCGGCCCGGAAGGGGCGGTGGAACCAGAGGGCGTGGTCGAGGCTCGCTCCCTGGATCGTCGGATCGAACACGGTCCGGCCATGTGGGACGAGCGAGGTGTCCAGCAGAGTAATGTCGGACGCATAGGCCAGCACCGCCTGATGCACGGCGGGATCGTCCGGCAGGGGATCCGTGGCCCGGATCCACACGTGGAAAATTGGCTTTCCGGGGTCGCCGGAGGTGTAGCGCTGCATCTCGACCGGGCGCATCTCGATGGGCCGCTCCCGCTCGAAATAGGTCCGCATCGGTTCCGGCATCTTCGGCAGCAGTTCCGCCTTCACCTCCGACTCGCTCGGAAGCGCGTCGGGGCCGGGGACTTCCGGCATCGGAGCCTGATGCTCGAATCCGTCCTCTGCGATCTGGTACGAGGCCGACATGGAGAAGATCGCCTGGCCGTGCTGGATCGCCACCACCCGGCGTGTCGTGAAGCTGCGCCCGTCGCGGATGCGGTCGACCTCGTAGATGATCGGCACCTTGGGATCGCCCGGCAGCATGAAATAGCCGTGGAGCGAATGGGGCTGGCGCCCCTCGACGGTGCGCGTGGCAGCCACCAGCGCCTGGCCGATCACCTGCCCGCCGAAGACCCGCTGCCAGCCCACCTTCGGGCTCTGGCCGCGAAAAAGGTTCACCTCGAGGGGCTCGAGGTTGAGGATCTTGAGCAGGTTGGCGACGGCACTGGACATCGGGCAGATTCCTTCGGCGGAAACCCATCCATCGGAGAGCCCGCGCGGGACGTCAAGCTTGACGCGGAACGATCCATCGCGGACACCCGGCTTGTGCCCTAGATTCCTCTCCGGGCCCGGGCAGGAGCCTTTCAGGAGATTCTCCATGAGCGCGGATCATCCTCGCATCGTCATCGCGGGCGGCGGCCTTGCCGGCCTGTCGCTCGCCCTCGCGCTGAAGCAGGCCCTGGGCGAGGGGATCGAGGCCGTCATGTACGACCCCGCCCTGAAGCGCGATCCGCATGGGGACAAGCGTGCCTATGCGATCGCGGCGGCGGGGCGGCGCATGCTCGAGGCCCTGGGCATCTGGAACGGCATCGCCGACAAGGCGCAGCCCATCACCGACATGGTGATCACCGACAGCCGCCTGCACGATCCTGTGCGGCCGGCCTACCTGACCTTTGCGGGCGAGGCGGAAATCGGCGCGCCTCTTGCGCACATGATCGCGGGCGGCGAACTGACGGCCGCCCTGGTCGAGGCCTGCCGGAAGGCCGGGGTGTCCCTGAGGCCCGCGGCGGTCGAGGGCTTTTCGGCCGATCCCGCCGGCATCGACGTGACGGCGGAGGGCCAGACCGAGCGCGCGACCCTACTCGTGGCCGCCGACGGCGCCCGCTCGCGCCTGCGGGAGCAGGCCGGCATTTCCTGGATCTCCTGGCCCTACCGGCAATCCGCCATCGTGGCCACGATCCGCCATGCCCGCGACCACGAGTGCCGCGCGATCGAGCATTTCCTGCCCGCCGGTCCCTTCGCGATCCTGCCCCTGAAGCCCGAGACACTGCCGGACGGCAGCATCCAGCATCGTTCTTCCATCGTATGGTCGGAGCGCGGCGATGCGGTGCCCCATTTTCTCGAATCCGATCCGGAGGATCTCCAGGCAGAGCTGGAGCGGCGCTTCGGTCTCCAGCTCGGCGCCATTGCGTTCGAGACGAAGCCGCAGGCCTTTCCCCTCTCGTTCGGGGTGGCGCGCCGCTTCACGGCCGAGCGTGTGGCGCTCCTGGGGGATGCGGCCCACGTGGTCCATCCCATCGCCGGCCAGGGCCTCAATCTCGGCCTGCACGATGCGGCGGCGCTCGCCGAGATCATCGTCGAGGCCCTGCGCCTCGGGCGCGATCCCGGCGCGGCGGACGTGCTCGACGAATACGAGCGGGCGCGGCGGACGGACATCACTGCTATGGGTCTGATGACCGATGGTCTCAACCGCCTGTTCTCCAACGATTTCCTGCCCGTCCGCCTGATCCGCGACCTCGGCCTCGGCCTCGTCGACCGGATGCCGACCCTCAAGGGCTTCTTCATGCGCGAGGCGGCCGGGCAGGCCGGCGGCTCGCCCTTCCGGCTCCTGAAAGGCGAAGCTCTCTAGGGGAAGGCTGCTCCGCGCAACTACCCTCTTTATTACCAAAACGACATATCGTAACAATTCCGGGCCATCCTCCTATCCCGGAATTGCTATGACCAATTACTTTTTCGACGCGACCCACCCGCTTCCCGCTCCCGGCGGCAATGCGCTTCTCGAACTCCCTGACGCCGGAACGGCCTTCATCGGGCTTAGCGTGATGAGCCCTGCGGGAATTGCCCTGCAAGCCGCCCTCAGGCAGCGGATCACCATCGCCGAGACCATCAAGGTCCAGGGCCACGGCCATGCCCTCGACTTGAAGGGCGTGAACAGCGGCGTCACCAGCGAAGGCGACATCATATCGGATACGGGCACTGGCATTCGGTTCAGCGGAGGCGGGACCGGCACGGTGCTCAATCTAGGGACGATCATGGCCATCAAAGGCGTGGAGGTCCTGCCGGCAAATGCCCAGAATCCATCTACCGCGGATAGGCTTGAGCTTTACAATACCGGGACGATTTCCGCGTCCGGCCTCGCGGTCCAGGGTCAGATCGGCCCGGATCGCATCGTCAATGCAGGCCATATCAGGACGAGTGCTGCGGGGCCAGATGCGGTCGCCATCGATCTTGGAAGTGGGAGTGACATCTATGACGGTACGCGCGGTATCGTAACCGGCCGGATCGAACTCGGGGCAGGCGACGACACAGCCCACGGAGGGGCCGGCGGCGAGATCTTTGCCGTCGGGACCGGCAGCAACGCCGTTGATGGCGGCCCTGGTATCGATACGATCGATTACACCTCTGCTACAGCCGGAGTCACGCTGAGCCTCGCCATCTCGGCAGCACAATGGACCGGATTACAATTTGACCAAATTACCAATGTCGAGAACATCATCGGAAGCGCGCAGGCGGACAAGCTGACCGGCAGCGATGTCGGCAACAAGCTCCAGGGCGGCGGCGGAGCCGACACTCTGGAAGGCGGGTTCGGCAATGACACGCTCGAGGGCGGCGACGGCATCGATACCGCGCGCTATTCCGGCACGTCCGGCGTCACCGTAAATCTTATGATCGAAGGGGCGCAGAATACGGGTACCCACGGCAGCGATACCCTGATCGGAATCGAGAATCTCGAAGCGGGCGCCGGCGCCGACAAGCTCACGGGCAATGACGAGAACAACACCCTGTCCGGGGGGGCCGGCAGCGACACCCTGGTCGGAGGACTCGGCAACGATTCCCTGGATGGGGGCGCCGGTGAGGACCGGGCGGTCTATTCCGGGAGCCGGAGCGCCTACACGGTCACGCCGAACGAAGACGGCACGTTCAAAATCGCCGGTCCAGAGGGCGAGGATGTCCTGAACGATATCCGCCTCGTCCAGTTCTCCGACCAGACTATCGCGTTGGTCAACAACGCGCCCTCGAACATTGTCCTTTCGACTGCAAGCCTGTCCGAGAGCGCCGCGCCCGGATCCACCGTCGCCGCCCTGTACGGCTCCGATCCGGACGGCGACACGCTGACCTATTCGCTGGTCTCGGATGCCGGAGGCCTTTTCGGTCTCCAGGGGACAAGCCTCGTCCTGAAGGGTGCCGTCGATTACGAGACGGCCAAGCAGCACGAGATCGCAATCCGGGCAACCGATTCCTACGGCAAAGAACTTGTGAAGACCGTCACGTTGACAGTGCACAATGTTGTGGAAACCATGCCGCTCGTCCTGCGCGGCACTTCTGCCAAGGATTCCCTGGCCGGGGAGAACGGGAATGACCGCATCTCCGGCCTTGGCCAGGACGACACCCTCTGGGGCGAGGGCGGCAATGACACGCTCATCGGTGGCGCCGGGAATGATGCGCTCATCGGCGGGGCCGGGAAGGACGTGTTCGTGCTCGATACGAAGCCGAACGTCCGCAGCAACGTGGATACCGTCTACGACTTCTCCCCCAAGGACGACACGGTCCATCTGTCGCGGAAGGTCTTTACCAAGCTGCCCAAGAAAGGCGCGCTCTCCAAGGGCGCCTTCTGGATCGGCGACCACGTGCACGATGCGAGCGACCGGATCGTCTACAATAAGAAGACCGGTGCGCTCTTCTACGATCCCGACGGGACCGGCCGCGCTGCTGCGACCCAGATCGCAACGCTCCAGAAGAACCTCAAGCTGACCTATCACGATTTCTTCGTGATCTGAGGGGGGCTCTTCTCCCCCGATCTTGGGCGATGACGGGAAGCGCTGACCTGCTCCCCTGCCCCACGGATCTCGGGTGCTCCCGAGATCCTCTCCCGGTCAGGCCCGCGCCCGCGCGATGGCGGCGCGTTTCTGGTCGAGGGACAGGCCGCCCACATAGCTCTCCGGGCCCACGAGATAGGACGGCGTCGCCACGAGGCCGAGGGAGTTGCCGAGCGTGAAGGCCTGCTTCATCCACTGGGCGGTGCGCTCCGTGTTCGCCGTGTCCGTCAGGCGCTGACGGTCGCCGTCGAGGCGCTCCGCCTCGGACAGCGCGCGCTCGCCGTCCACCGGGCCGCGCAAGCCGAACAGGGCGAGGTGGAAGGGCAGGTAGCGCTCGGGCCCGTAGAGCTGGAAATAGGCCAGAGCCGCCTTGGTGGCCGTGACCGAAGGCAGGCCGAGCACCGCGTAATTGACGAGGATGTAGGTGAGGTCAGGCTCCGCCTTAAGCAGGGCCGGAAGATCCTGCGCCGAGCGTTTGCAATAGGGACAGTTGTAATCGAAGTACTCGACCAGGATCACGTCGCCATGGGCGTGCCCGAGCTTGACCGCGGAGGGCAGGTCAAGCGTCTCGTCGAAGAGCTCCACCGGAATGCGCTCCGGCTCGGGAGCCTTCTGGGCAAGCGCGGGGGCCACGAGGCCGGACAGGGACAGGCCGGCGAGCAGGGAACGGCGGGAGAGAATCATCGGGGAGCACTCACGGACGGGATGGCACCCTCGTGCCGCCCGAACGTGACCGGAGCAAGGCCGAGCTTCCCGGTCTCACGGGCTCGTGAAGCGGATCTCACGGCGCCGTGGGTTCAGGCGACGAAGCTGTCCCGGGTCGCCGGGTCCCCGCAAAGCAATTCTGCCGGATTTTGACCCGAAATAGTGATTGTGCCCTTGCACACAGCGGCCAATACAGGCCTACCCTTAGGAAAAACAAAGCTCTGAACGAGCGACAGAGGGTACTTCGAGGAGGAATTGTGATGAAAGCATCCGCGCTCAGCTTCAAACTGGCGGTTCTGTTCGTCATTGCCGGAATGGCGATGGGAATCGGGATGGCCGCGGCCCAAGACCACGCCATCATGCCGGCCCACGCCCACCTGAATCTGTTGGGGTGGGTCTCCCTGTTCCTGTTCGGCATCTATTACGAGCGGCGCCCCGCTCTCGATACCAGCCGCCTGGCCAGGATCCAGGTCTGGCTATGGTCGGCCGGAACGGTCGTCCTGACGGTTTCCGTCGCAGCCATCCATCTCGGCTATACGGCCATGGATCCGGTCGCCGCACTGGCGTCGCTCATGGTGCTCGCCGGCATGCTTCTGTTCGGCTACTTCGTGTTCCGCCCCGTCGCATCCATGGCACCGACGCCGAGCGTGGGGATCACGCCAGCGGAGTGACCCGCCTCACGAGCCTCTCCCAGCAGGGCGGTCTTAAGCCGCCCCGCTGGAGGGCTGAGGGTTACGCCTCTTCGCCCGTCACGCCGGCGGCGTCCTGGGCCTTCAGCACGTCCGGGCGCGGCATGGAGATGATGTTGTAGCCGGAATCCACGTAGTGGATCTCGCCGGTCACGCCGCTCGACAGGTCGGAGAGCAGGTAGAGCGCAGAGCCGCCGATCTCCTCGATGGTGACCGTCCGGCGCAGGGGCGCGTGGGCCTTCTGATAGGTGAACATGAGCCGGGCGTCCGAGATGCCCGCACCCGCGAGGGTGCGCACGGGGCCGGCCGAGATGGCGTTGCAGCGGATCCCGCGGGGGCCGAGATCGGCCGCGATGTAGCGCATGCTCGCTTCCAGCGCCGCCTTGGCGACACCCATCACGTTGTAGTTAGGCATCACCCGGGTCGAGCCGCCATAGGTAAGGGTGAGGAGAGACCCGCCGTCCTTCATGCGCTTCGCGGCGCGCTGGGCGATCTCCGTGAAGGAGAAGCAGGAAATCACCATAGTGCGCGAGAAGTTCTCGCGAGTGGTGACGTCCACATAGGAGCCCTTGAGCTGCGACTTGTCCGAGAAGCCGATGGCGTGGACCACGAAGTCGATGCCGTCCCATCTCTCGTCGAGGGCCTCGAAGGCCTTGTCGACCGAGGCGACGTCTTCCACGTCGCAGGAAAGGACCAGGTCCGAACCCAGGGACTGGGCGAGCGGCGTGACCCGCTTTCCGAGCGCCTCCCCCTGATACGTGAAGGCGAGCTCCGCCCCATGGGCCGCCAGGGTCTTGGCGATACCCCAGGCGATGGAATGGTCGTTCGCGACGCCCATGATGAGGCCGCGCTTTCCTTGCATCAGACCGGTCACACGATCCCCCTTCTGTTCGGACGTCGAACGATGGATTTGTTTATCGATGATGGAAGTCATGAATGAACTTGTATTTTATTTCGGTGATGTCGGAGTTTTACGCCGCAAAAGGGTCCGGGCTCACCCGGGCTTCTGCGCCGAGACGTAGAGGAAGATCGCGGCGTGTTCCCGCCAGCGCCGCAGCCAGGGATGCGCCTCGGCCATCGCCTCGGTGGGGCGGGGCTCTTTCAGGCCGGTGATCGTGAAGCCGGCGGACAGGAGCCCGCCGATATAGGTTTCCAGTTGCCGCGGAAAGCGTGGGACCTCGAAGGGCGGAATCCGCTCGCCGTCCGGATCGCGGCCGAAGCGCCAGCGATCCACGAAGGAGGTCTGGTCGAAATACTGGCCGACGGTCAGGCCGCACTCCCGCCCATTCTCGTCCCGCTGCCATTTGAGGGCCGGCGTCACGAAGCAGGGATGCAGCACGCTGAAGGCGAACAGGGCGCCGGGCTTGAGAACCCGGAAGGCTTCCCGGGCAGCGCCCGCGAAATCCGGGCTGTCCATGAGCGCCATGGTCGACACGACCGCGTCGAAGGAGCCCGCTTCCAGGAAGGACAGATCCGTGAAGGAGCCGGTGCGGTAGGTGATTCCGAGAGGGCAACGGGCCTCCTCGGCCTGGGCCGCGGCGATCATCTCCGGCGACAGGTCGATCCCCGTCATGGTCGCGCCGGTTCCGGCGAAGAGGCGCGTATTGGTCCCCTCGCCGCATCCGAGATCGAGAACCCTCAAACCGGCGAGCGGCGGCAGGAAGGCGAGGAAGTTGGGATTGTTGAACACGTCCCGGTACAGATCGCGTCCGGCCCTGACCCGGTCGATCCAGGTCGGGGCGTTGCGATCCCAGGCGTCTCGAACATCCGCCTCCTCGAGCGCCATCAGGTGCCGCCTCTCATTGATAGCGGCTGAACACCAGGGTCGCGTTGGTGCCGCCGAAGCCGAAGGAATTGGAGAGCACCGTGTCGATCTTGGCGTCGTCGATACGGCTGCGCACGATGTTCATGTCCGCAAAAGCCGGATCGAGTTCCTCGATATGAGCGCTCTCGCAGATGAAGCGGTTGTTCATCATCAGGAGCGAATAGATCGCCTCCTGCACGCCGGTGGCGCCGAGCGAATGGCCGGTGAGCGACTTGGTGGCCGAAATCGGCGGGCACTTGTCGCCCGTGCCGAACACTTCGCGGATCGCCTCGATCTCCTTGAGATCGCCGACGGGCGTCGAGGTGGCGTGCGGGTTGATGTAGTCGATCGGGGTTTTTACGTTCTGGAGCGCCATGCGCATGCAGCGCACCGCGCCCTCGCCCGAGGGCGCCACCATGTCGTAGCCGTCCGAGGTGGCGCCGTAGCCGACGACCTCGCCGTAGATCCGGGCGCCGCGGGCCTTGGCGTGTTCCAGCTCCTCCAGCACGAGGACGCCGGCGCCCCCGGCGATCACGAAGCCGTCGCGGTTCACGTCATAGGCGCGCGAGGCCCTGGCCGGAGTGCCGTTGTACTTGGTCGACATGGCGCCCATGGCGTCGAACAGGGACGAGAGGGTCCAGTCCAGATCCTCGCAGCCGCCCGCGAACATCACGTCCTGCTTGCCCATCTGGATGAGCTCGTAGGCATTGCCGATGCAGTGATTCGAGGTCGCGCAGGCGGACGAGATCGAATAGTTCACGCCCTTGATCTTGAACCAGGTGGCGAGGGTCGCGGAGGCCGTGGATGACATGGCCTTCGGCACCGCGAAGGGGCCGATGCGCTTGGGGCCCTTGTCGCGGGTGATGTCGGCCGCTTCGACGATAGTGCGGGTCGAGGGACCGCCGGAGCCCATGACGATGCCCGTGCGCTCGTTGGAGATGTCGCTCTCCTCGAGGCCGGCATCGCGGATCGCCTGGTCCATGGCCACATGATTCCAGGCCGTGCCCTTGCCGTGGAATCGCATGGCGCGGCGGTCGACGATTTCCTCTGGATTGAGGGACGGAGCGCCGTGCACCTGGCAGCGGAAGCCGTACTTCTCGTAATCCTCGGCCTTGCCGATGCCGGATTTCGCTTCCCGCAAAGAGGCCAGAACCTCCTGTGTGGTGTTGCCGATGGACGACACGATGCCCATTCCGGTGACGACGACACGCCTCATAGCGACCTCTTCTCAAGAAAAGCCGGACCGACCCCGACGCAACACACGTAAGGTCGGGCCTGCCCGATCACAACCATATCACGAATGCCTAGCCGCCCGCTGCCTCGGCCTGGAACAGCCCGACCCGAAGGTCCTTGGCCTCATAGATGCGCCGCCCGTCCGCCTCGAGCCAGCCGTCGGCGATGCCGAGCACGAGCTTCGAGCGGAAGACCCGCTTGAGGTCGACGCCGTAAACCACCTGCTTCACGGTAGGAAGCACCTGGTCGGAGAACTTCACCTCGCCGACGCCGAGCGCCCGGCCCCGGCCCGGAGAGCCGGACCAGCCGAGGAAGAACCCGACCATCTGCCACAGGGCGTCCACGCCCAGGCAACCCGGCATCACCGGATCGCCCTTGAAGTGGCAGGGAAAGAACCAGAGGTCCGGCCGCACGTCGAGCTCGGCGCGCACATGGCCCTTGCCGTACTCGCCGCCATCCTCACCGATGGACGTGATGCGGTCGAACATGAGCATCGGCGGAAGCGGCAGCTGCGCATTGCCGGGACCGAACATTTCTCCGCGCCCGCAGGCGAGAAGCTCCTCGTAAGTAAAGCTCGACGGGCGGGCCATGCCGGGTGACGATCCTTTCTTCGCATTGCGAAAACGGCCTCAGGCATCCCAAGGCCAGCGAAACCGGGTTCTGGTAGCACAGGCTTCGCCGTCCATCAAAGGGACAGGCGCGACAAGGGGCGAAACTTTGCTCCCTGCGGCTCCTGTCCACGGCGGCCAGCCTTGCGGCCAGGGCCTCGCTTCCCTATGATTACAGGATAGAAGCATCTTTTCTTGCAATCAGTTCCGAAGATGACCGATCCGTTGTCCGCCTACATCGAATCCACCACCGCTCCCGCCCACCGGCGGGGCTGCCCGCTCTCCGAGCTGCGGGACAAGCTGCGGCGCGTGGGTCTGCGGCCGACCCGGCAGCGGGTGTCCCTGGGCTGGCTGCTGTTCGGCAAGGGCGACCGCCACATCACGGCCGAGATGCTCTTCGACGAGGCCACCCGGGCCCGGGTGCCGGTCTCGCTGGCGACGGTCTACAACACCCTCCACCAGTTCACGGAGGCCGGCCTCCTGCGCCAGCTCGCGGTGGACGGGGCCAAGGCCTATTTCGACACGAACCCGACCGAGCACCACCACTTCTTCCTGGAGGAGGAAGGGGAACTGGTCGACATGCCCTCCACGGCGGTCAGCGTGGGCGACCTGCCGGCCCCGCCTCCCGGCATGGAAGTGGCGGGCGTCGAGGTGATCGTGCGCCTGCGCCGCAAGGCCGCGTAACGAAACACTCCCATCCGCCGGACCGGAGCGGCTTTCGGGTTACATCACATGCCGCTCGCCCATGTCCTTCTCGCCCTGATCGTCACGGTCATCTGGGGCCTCAGCTTCGTGGTCATCAAGCTCGGGGTGGGCACGACGCCGCCCCTGCTCCTGGCCTCCTTGCGCTTTCTCTTCGCGGCCGTGCCGGCCGTGTTCCTCGTTCCCCGGCCGCCCGTGGGCTGGCGCAGCCTCGCGGCTTACGGCTTCTTCCTCGGGGTTGCCCAGTTCGGGCTCCTGTTCGCGGCCATCGCCCTCGGCATGCCGGCGAGCCTCGCATCCGTGGTGATGCAGGCACAGGTCTTCTTCACCATCCTGTTCGCGGCCCTGCTCATGGGGGAGCGCCCGGGGCGGCACCAGATCCTCGGTGGGATCGTGGCCTGTCTCGGCCTCGTGCTCATGGCCTTGCCCCGGCTCTCGGGGGGCGGCGCCGGGCCGTTCCTGATGACGGTGGCGGCCGCCGCCTCCTGGGGCGTGGCCAATATCGTGTCCAAGAAGGCCGGCCGGGTCGACATGCTGGGCTACGTGGTCTGGGCGAGCCTGATCCCGCCCCTGCCGCTCCTCACCTTCTCGCTCATGCTGGACGGCCCCGGCCAAGTGCTCGCGGCCCTCTCGCACGTGAATGGCGGCATGATCGGGGCGGTGGCCTATCTCGCCTATCCGACGACCGTCTTCGCCTTCGCGGTCTGGAGCTTCCTGCTCTCCCGCTATCCGGCCGCGACCGTGACGCCCTTCGCGCTCCTAGTGCCGGTGGCCGGCATTCTCGGCTCCACGCTGATCCTAGGGGAAACCATGCGGGTTCCCGAGGCAATCGGCGGCGCCATCATCGTGCTGGGCCTTGCGATCAACGTCTTCGGGCTTCGCGTGATGCGGCGGCTGCGCGCCGCGTGACGGCATTCCGCCCATGAGAAGGACCGGCTCCGGGCACCCGGAACCGGTCCTCACCAAACAGCCCTCCTCTCCGGGGAGGTCGTGCGGCCCGCCGAAGCGGTCAGGGCCGCGACCGGGAGCGACGCTGCTCGGGTCTGCCGGGAACGTCCTCGGGCTCAGACGAGCGTGATCTTGCCCGTGGCGAGGTCGTAGACGCCGCCCGCCACGACCAGCTTCTTCTGCGCGACGCGTTCGCTCAGGATGGGCGTGGCCTTCTTCAGCCGCTCCACATTGAGCTTCACGTTGGCGATGGTGGCGGCGGCCACGAGGTCCGACGCATTCTCCTTCTTCGCCGCCTCGACGGCGGGCTTCAGGGCGCCGATCAGGTCGGGCAGGTGGCCGGGAAGCTCCAGCCCCTCATTGACCACCCTGATCGCCGAGACCACGGCGCCGCAGCTGGTGTGGCCCAGCACCAGGATCAGAGGCGCGCCCAGGAACTGGGTGCCGAATTCGAGGCTCGCCAGCCCGTCATCGTTCACGAAGTTGCCGGCCACCCGGACGACGAAGAGATCGCCGGGGTTCTGGTCGAACGCGAATTCCGGCGCGACGCGGGAATCGGAGCAGCTCACGATGGCCGCAATCGGATGCTGGGACTGGGTGCGCGCGGCCCGGCCGGCCGAGAAATCCTTCTGCTCCGGGGTGTTCGCCACGTAGCGCGCATTCCCGTCCATGATGCGCTTGAGGGCGTCGTCGCCGCTGATGGCGTTCTGCGGCGAGGCCTGCGCAAAGGCCTCGCCGGCCGTCAGGGCGAAGCCGGATGCCAAGGCCATGCCGGCACCGGCCATGAGAAGGCCGCGGCGGGAAAGATGCGGGGCCGCGCCCGCCAGACATTTGTCACACATAATGGGACCTCTGGATGAAAGGGGACGGCCGGAGCCGCGCCGTCGGGACAAAACAGTGCTTCCGAGGCACTGATTCCCTTGCGGCAGGTCCACTTTCGGAGGTACCTCTTTAGGATCAAAGTCCAAAACTTGCAGGGATTGCGGCAGTGCATCCCGGACAGGCCGGCGCGATCGCAGGGGGAGGGTTCGATTCATGGGCCAGAAGATCCCGGACGGCCATGCGGCCGATTCCCCCTACGAGGATGCCATCCGGTTCTGCGTCGATGCCATCCTGCGGATGCATTGGGGCGAGAAGCTGATCAACAAGATCTTCGGTCGCGCCACCCAGTCCCATGCGGCCGGACTCGCGGTCGTCATGCATTATGAGGCCCTGGAGGGGCGGGGGCGGCGGCCGACGCTGGCTCTCGTCCAGGCTCAGATGGGCAGGGCCCGGACGCTCGCGGCCTTCTTCGGGCTCCTGCGCCTTGCGGGTTTCATCCGGATCGAGGTCGACCCGGCGGACCGGCGCCTGCACTACCTGGTGCCGGCCGCGCCCCTGGTTCAGGGGCTGAGGACCTGGATCCTCCACCATGTCCGCTGCTGCGAGATCATGGGTCTCGTCCCGCCGGGCTTCACGGCCCGCGCCCGCAAGGACGAGGCCCTGTTCGGCGCCTTCATCGCTCAGGCCCGCCCGATCCTGGAGCACACCCGCACGCCGCCCGATAGCGCCGCGAGCTGGACCTGGATCGACAGCCTGGATTGCGGCGACCGGATCGGCCTCCTGCTCCTGCGCGGGCATTATACGGCGGCCGCGGCCGGGCAGGCCTGGTTCCCGTTCAACAGCCGGGAGGTCGCCGAGAATCTCGGCATCTCCCATTCGCATGTCCGGAACGTCCTCAATCGCGCGGAGGCGAAGGGCCTGCTGCGGCAGGATCGCCGCGGCAACGGCATCGCGCTCTCGGAGGCGTTCGTCGAGGGAGCCAGGACCTGGTTCATCCTGTTCTGGGGATGGGTCGCCGAGGCCGTGGAGGCCGCTGAGGTCTCCCGGTCGGTCGGCCTTACGGTCGATCCTGCCCGTCTCGCGCCGGTGCGGGACGTGGCCCGGCCGGCCGGGCCGGCTCCTTAAGGAACGGAGGCCGTCCGGCCCGCCTGCATCAGCGAATCAGTCCGAAGCCCACCACCGCGTAGGCGATGAGGAAGATCGCCACGAAGATGTTGAGGAAGCGCGGCGCCACGATGGACGCGACCCCGAGGATGAGGGCCAGCAGGGGCAGGATGTTCTTGAGGCTGAAGGAGAGGGTCATGGAGAGGCTTTCTCGGGTCGGACTTCGGGCGAGGGCGGGCTTTCAAGGGCCGCTTACTCGAACTTCTCGTCGGGATAGACGCCCCACAGCTTGTCCTGCTGGACATAGCCGTCCACGTCGCGGGCGCGTTCCATCACGATCACGACCCGGCACCAGGCGCCGTCGCAGCTCTTGATGTTGGCGATCACGCCGGGCTGGAGCTGGGCCGCGATGCCGCCCCGGTCGTTCGGGCCGTCCCGCAGGGGAACCGGAGGGGTATCGCCCTTGGCCCAGGGCATCACCAGGGCGGTGCGCCGTCCGGACAGGAGGGAATGGAGGACCCAGCCCTCCGTGCCCTCCGAATCGCGGATGCGCCGCCAGGTCTCGTACTCGGCCACGATCTCGACCGGCAGGCCGGCCCGCTGGAACACCCAGGCGGTGCGATGGTCCTTCGAGGGGCCTTCGCGCAGGTTCACCCGGTCCGTCTTGAGGCTCACATAGCGGGGCACCGGCAGCCCGGTCCCGAGCCGCCCACCGGGCGGCTGCTGTTGCTGTGCAAGGAGAGCCGACGGAGCGCCGAAGGCGAGCAAGGCAAGAAGAAAAAGGGTCCTGCGCATGATGTCCTCACGTCGGGTTTGGTCTCGGGTCGGGCCTCTGGTAGAGAAGCGTGACGGGTCCCGCCACGCGGCGGCTCGTCGCCTTAAGTGGCTGAAACAGAGTTAAGGGAGCGTGAAGGCGCCCGATCTCTGACGGTTTTTCGAGCGCGTGGGGGCTTTGCGAGCCGATGAAAAAGAGACCAGTCGTCGTCGTCACCCGCCGGTTGCCCGATGTGATCGAGACGCGCATGCGCGAACTCTTCGACACGCGACTCAACCTTGAGGACGAGCCCCTGTCCCGGGAGGCTCTCGCGAACGCGATGGCGGAGGCGGACGTTCTCGTGCCCACCGTGACGGACGAGATCGATGAGGCCCTGCTCGCTAAGGCCGGGCCGAATCTGAAGCTCATCGCCAATTTCGGCAACGGGATCGACCATATCGACGTGCAGGCGGCCCTCGCGAGGGGAATCACCGTCACCAACACGCCCGGGGTCCTGACCGAGGACACGGCCGACATGACCATGGCGCTGATTCTCGCGGTGGCCCGGCGCCTTCCCGAAGGGGCGCGCGTCATCCCGGAAGGAAAATGGGCCGGCTGGTCGCCCACCTGGATGCTCGGGCGGCGCATCACCGGCAAGCGCCTCGGCATCGTCGGCATGGGCCGCATCGGTCAGGCGCTGGCGCGGCGGGCCAAGGCCTTCGGCCTGTCGATCCACTACCACAACCGCCGCCACGTGGCGCCCAAGATCGAGGCGGAGCTCGAGGCGACCTACTGGGAATCCCTCGACCAGATGCTGGCCCGGATGGACATCGTCTCGGTCAATTGCCCGCACACGCCGGCCACCTATCACCTGCTCTCGGCCCGTCGCCTCAAGCTCATGAAGCCGGACGCCATTCTGGTGAACACCGCCCGCGGCGAGGTGATCGACGAGGCGGCGCTCACCCGGCTCATCGAGGCGGGCGCCATCGCGGGCGCAGGCCTCGATGTGTTCGAGGAGGAGCCGGCCGTCAATCCGCGCCTGGTGCGCCTCGCCAAGCAGGGCAAGGTGGTGCTCCTGCCGCATATGGGCTCGGCGACCCACGAGGGCCGCATCGCCATGGGCGAGAAGGTCATCGTGAACATCCGCTCCTTCATCGACGGCCACAAGCCGCCGGACCGGGTGCTGCCCAGCATGCTGTGACGTCGTCGGAGGGGAAGCCCGGCCCGATGTGACGGGCCGGAGCCGGCAGGCGGGAAGTCAGGCTCTTATGAGAGCGTGAAGGTCATGGAGATCTCGGCGTTGAGCACCTTCGAAACCGGGCAGTTCTTCTCGGCCGCGCGGGCGAGTTCCTCGAACTTGGCGCGGTCGATCCCCGGCACCTTGGCGTCCAGGGTGAGGACGGATTTCGAGATCTTGAAGCCCTCGCCCTCCTTGTCGAGGGAGACGGCGGCCTCGGTGGCAAGCTCGGTCGGCGTGAAGCCGGCGCCCTGGAGCTGGAAGGCCAGGGCCATGGTGAAGCAGCCCGCATGGGCGGCCGCGATCAGTTCCTCCGGGTTCGTGCCCTTCTCGTTCTCGAAGCGGGTCTTGAACGAATAGGGCGTGCTCGACAGGACGCCGGAATCCGTGGAGAGATGGCCGTTGCCATCCCGGCCCGTGCCCTGCCATACGGCCCTTGCCTTGCGATTCATCATGATCTCCTTCGCGGGTTGCACGCATTCATCTAGGACGCTTTGCTCAAGGCTCCAGCCCGACCAAGGGGGGCAAGCATGATGGGTCTGCACGCCCGGCTCCACCCCCGTCTCTTCCTGGCGCTCCTGATCGGGGTCGCCGTCGCCCTGCTCCTGTCGGCGAGCGTCAAACTGTCCCTGAACTCGCGGATCCTGATCGGCTGGGACGCGGGCATCATCGCCTATCTGGCGATGGTCGGCTTCATGGCGCTGCGCTCCTCCATCGGCCAGATGCAGCGGCGTGCCAGCCTGGAGGACGAGGGCGCCCTCGTGACCCTGGCCCTGACCCTCTCGGCCGCCGTCGCGAGCCTCGCGGCGATCGCCATGGAGCTGCAGGAAACCGGTGGGAACACGGCCTTCCGCCTCTCGGTCGCAGGGGTCACCATCATCTGTTCGTGGTTCTTCGTGCACCTGATCTTCGCGGTGCATTACGCGCACGAATTCTACGGCGACGAGGGCGAGCGGGGCGGGCTTCAGTTCCCGCAGACCACGAAGCCGGATTACTGGGATTTCATGTATTTCGCCTTCAATCTCGGCGCGGCCGCGCAGACCTCGGACGTGATCGTGGTGTCCAAGCGCATGCGCCGCCTGACCCTGGCGCACACCATCCTGTCCTTCCTGTTCAACACCACCGTCCTGGCGCTCGCCGTGAACGTGGGCGCAGGCCTAGTCTGAGCATCGGACGCAAAACCGGCGCCCATTTTTGCGTCCGATTCTCTAGCCTTCTTCCTCGTCGCGCTCCCCGTCGACGATGCGGCGCGCGATGTCGAACGAAAAGCCCGCCCGGGCCAGGGCCGCGAGGTCCTTGTCCCGGTAGGGCGCGCGCTCGCCGGGCCGGAAGGGGCCGAGCCTGCGGCGGCGGGCGAGCGCCCGGGCGGCCTGCTCCTCCTGCGCCTGAGGATCCTCCTCATCGTCCCGGCCCGCGAGGGCGGCCGTGATGGTCTCCCGGTCGACGCCCTTGAGGGAGAGCTTCGCCCGGATGGCACGGGCCGAGCCGCCGCGCCGGCGTAAGGTGGCGACCCGGGCCTGGGCATAGCGGGCATCGTCCAAAAGCCCGGCGCGCAGGCATTTCGCCACCACGTCGTCGACGGCCTCGTAAAACTCCGCCGGATCCTCGCCGCGCAGGCGGCAGCGCGTCTCGACCTTCCGCCGCAGCACCCGGCGCAGGTTCTCGGCCGAGGAGGCATAGCGCTCGAGATAGGTCATGGCCGCGCGCTGGAGATAGGCGGGCGTGACCCGGCGCGGCGGCTTGCGATCAGGCTTGGGGGCAATGCCGTTCATGGCGGGGACGAGGTCTCGCCGGGTTTCTCGACCTGGCCGCGCCGCTGCAATTGCAGCGCCACGAACCAGCACAGGGACGCCCAGGCGGCCCCCACGGCCCAGCCGCCCAGCACGTCGCTGGGCCAGTGCACGCCGAGATAGATCCGGCTGACGCCCACGAGCAGGGTCGTGACGACTGCAAGGCCCATGACGAAGGCCTTGATGCGCCGCCGCTGCTGCACGCGGGCCAGGAGCGCGCCGAGGGTCAGGTAGGTGACGGCCGAGAGCATGGCGTGGCCGCTGGGGAAGCTCGCCGTATAGACCTGGGTCGCATGGGGCACGAGCTCCGGCCGCGGCCGCTCGAAGCCGATCTTGAGCCCGGTCGAGAGCAGGGTCCCGCCGATCACCGCCACCGCAAGGAGGATGGCGGCCCCGCGCTTGCCCGCCATGAGCAGGCAGATCGTCACCGAGACGGTCACGAGGGTCAGGATGGTGTAACCGCCGAGGCCGGTGATGTCCCGCGCGGTTTCTTCGAGCCAGCGCGGGCCGATCGGGTCGGCGAGGTTGTCCGGGTTGCGCAGGGCCAGGAGGATGGTGCTGTCGATGGCATGGGTCTCGCCCTCGAATACCTCGTCGGCCAGGACGATGAAGAGCCAGGCGAAGAGCCCGCACCCGGCCAGGGAGAGCAGGGGACCGATTTCGTTGAGGCGCAGGCGAAGCCAGAGGCGCCCGGCAGGGGACAAGAGAGCATGCATCGCCTGAAGATAAGGATGCGGCCCCGCTCTGGCGAGAGCCTTGCGGCACGGAACGAGGGGGTGGATCCCGGCGTCGGGCTCTCGGGATTCCGTCCGGCCAGCGAAGAGGCGGGGCGGCCGGCAGAACTCGGAAACGCCATCGGCCAATATCCGGCTGCCGGCGAAGTCGAACGACCCGTTGGAGCAGCTTCAAGACGCTCACGAAGCTGCGATGCGCCTGTTTAATCCTGAAAATTTCGGAACGTCTGCTTCGCCAAGACGTTCGTCAGGCCAGGAAGGAGTTTGCCATGCGTCATTTCTACTTGGCTCTTGCCACGACAGTGGCTCTTGGAACCGCGGCCGTTCCGGCTTCTGCAGCCGAGACTCCGGCAGCGTCGAGCCGGGTCGCCGCGCCGCTCGCCGCCCTTCAGAACGGCGATCTGCAGACGAGCTACGCCCAATGGCGCGGCCGTCATTACGGCCATCGGGGCTATTATGGGCGCCCGGGCTATTACGGCCCGCGCCACGGATATTACGGCCGTCCCTATTACCGCCGCGATTACGGATCGGCTGCGGCCGCAGGCGCGATCGGTCTTGCGACCGGCGCGATCATCGGCGGGGCGCTCGCCCAGCAGCAGGCCGCTCCCGTCTACAGCGCGCCGAACAGCAGCGTGTCCTACTGCATGCAGCGCTTCAAGTCCTACGACCCGGCCTCCGGCACCTATCTCGGGTATGACGGCGTCCGGCATCCCTGCCCGTAACGGCTTGGAATCAGACATGAAAAAAGCGGGCCCTTCGGGGCCCGCTTTCCGTTGGGACGTACGTTGACGTTACTTCGCGGCGATGACCGCGATCTCGACCTTGAACTGGGGCGCGGCGAGCTTCGCCTCGACGGTCGCGCGGGCCGGGGTGTTGCCCTGCGAGACCCAGGAATCCCACACGGCGTTCATCTCCTGGAAGGTCGCCATGTCGGTGATCCAGATATTCACCATCAGGAGCTTCGACTTGTCGGTGCCGGCCTGCTGCAGAAGGTCATCGATCTTCGCAAGGATTTCCTTGGTCTGCTCGGCGACGCTCTGGCCGGCGGTCTTCTCGGCCACCTGGCCAGCCAGATAGACCGTGTTGCCGTGAACGACGGCGCCGCTCATGCGCGGGCCCGGATTGATGCGTTGGATCGTCATGGATGGTCCTTCAGAAGAAAGCGAAACGGAGACAGGCTTTTTCGGTGGCCTGCCGGGCAAGGTCAAGGTTGAACCGTCAATAAAGCGTCGCCTTCACCCGTTCCGGCAGCGCCTTGTCGTAGGTTTCGCCGCCTGTCGTGCCCTCGCTTAGGGCCGCGAGGATCTGGCCGGCGCTCGGCAGGGTCTGGCGGGCAATGCGCTTGTCCGGGTTCCACAGGTCCGCGCGGACCACTGCGCGGGAGCATTGGAAGAACACTGCCTCGACCGCGATGGAGAGCACGGTCCTGGGCGCCTTGCCGTCGACCGAAAAGCTCTCAAGCAGGGCCGGGTCGGCCGAAATGGTGGCGCGGCCATTGATTCGCAGGGTCTCGCCCACGCCCGGGATCAGGAAGAGCAGGGCGATTCGGGGGTCGTGGACGATGTTGCGTAAGGAATCGATGCGGTTGTTGCCGCGCCGGTCAGGCAGCAGCAGGGTCTTCTCGTCGACCACCCGCACGAAGCCCGGCCCGTCGCCGCGGGGCGAGCAGTCGAGCCCCTCCGGCCCACAGGTCGCCAGCACCGCGAAGGGCGCGGCCTCGACGAGGGCGCGATAGACCGGCACGATCCGGTCCGTCTCCTTGACCCGGGAGGCCTCGCCGACCTCGCCGTAGAGGGAATCGAGGGCGGACTGGGTTGTGATGAGATGCGACATGATCAAAGACGTTCGGATAGGGCCACGGCGGATCGTCCGCCAGGAGCGATGGGGACGATCTCAAACTCCGCGAGATCGCACCATTGTGCAACCCGTCGCTGCAGCAGGGCGACACCATCGCAGCGCATCACCTGAAGGCAACGGCTAAAATCGGCCGCGACCCAGCTGTCGACATAGTCCAGCCTTTCGGACCAAGCCGGCGCGATCCGCAATGCTCGGAAGGCCGGACAACAAAAAGGGCGGCTTTGAGCCGCCCTTTTCAATCCAATGAAGCTTAATGCAATTACTCGCCGGCCGGCTGCTTCTGGGCGTCGCGCTCGGCGCGCTCGGCGTCCTTTTCGGCCTTCAGCTTCTCGGTGATGTCCTCGCCCGTCTCCTGGTCGACGACCTTCATGGAGAGGCGGACCTTGCCGCGCTCGTCGGTGCCGAGGAACTTCACCTTCACCTTGTCGCCTTCCTTGACCACGTCGGTGACCTTGCCGACCCGGTTCTTGGCGAGCTCCGAGATGTGCACGAGGCCGTCGCGCGAACCGAAGAAGTTCACGAAGGCGCCGAACTCCATCACCTTCACGACGGTGCCCTCGTAGATCATGTTGATCTCGGGCTCCGCCACGATGGAACGGATCCAGTTATAGGCCGCCTTGATCGACTTGCCGTCGGCCGACGCGATCTTGATGAGGCCGTCGTCGTTGATGTCGATCTTGGCGCCGGTCTTCTCGACGATCTCGCGGATGACCTTGCCGCCCGAACCGATGACCTCGCGGATCTTGTCGACCGGGATCTGCATGGTCTCGATGCGCGGGGCATGCTCGCCGAGCTCGGCGCGCGGAGCGGTCAGCGCCTTGTTCATCTCGGAGAGGATGTGGGTGCGGCCGTCCTTGGCCTGGTCGAGCGCGACCCGCATGATCTCCTCGGTGATGCCGGCGATCTTGATGTCCATCTGGAGGGACGTGATGCCCTGGTCCGTGCCGGCCACCTTGAAGTCCATGTCGCCGAGATGGTCCTCGTCGCCGAGGATGTCGGAGAGCACCGCAAAGCGCTCACCCTCGAGGATGAGGCCCATGGCGATGCCCGCCACCGGACGGCGCAGGGGCACGCCCGCATCCATGAGCGCCAGCGAGCCGCCGCAGACGGACGCCATCGACGAGGAACCGTTCGACTCGGTGATCTCGCTGACGACGCGGATCGTGTAGGGGAATTCGTGCGACGGCGGCAGCATCGGGTGGATGGCGCGCCAGGCGAGCTTGCCGTGGCCGATCTCGCGGCGACCGGGCGAACCCATGCGGCCCGTCTCGCCGACCGAGTAAGGCGGGAAGTTGTAGTGCAGCAGGAAGGTCTCCTTGCGGGTGCCCTCCAGCTCGTCGATGTACTGCTCGTCCTCACCGGTGCCGAGCGTCGTCACCACGAGGGCCTGGGTCTCGCCGCGGGTGAAGACTGCCGAGCCGTGGGTGCGGGGCAGAACGCCCACCTCGGCCACGATCGGCCGGACGGTCTTGAGGTCGCGGCCGTCGATGCGGTGGCCGGTGTCGAGGACGTTCCAGCGCACGATCTTGGCCTGGACCTCCTTGAAGACCGCCTTGACCTTCTCGGCGTCGAACTTGGCCTCACCCTCGGCCGGGCAAAGTGCCTCCATCACCTTCGCCTTCACGGCGTCGACGGCGGCGTAGCGGTCCTGCTTGCGGGTGATCTTGTAGGCCTCGCGCAGGTCCTGCTCGGCGATGTCGAGGACGGCCTTCTCCACGTCGGAGACGTCGGCCGGCTGGTAATCGCGCGGTTCCTTGGCGGCCTTCTCGGCCAGGCGGATGATGGCCTCGATCACCGGCTGGAAGTGCTTGTGGCCGAACATCACGGCGCCGAGCATCACGTCCTCGGCCAGCTCCTTGGCCTCGGATTCGACCATGAGCACCGCGTCCGCGGTGCCGGCGACCACGAGGTCGAGGGAGGACTGCTCCATCTCCTGGAGCGGCGGGTTCAGCTTGTACTGGCCGCCGATATAGCCGACGCGGGCGGCGCCCACGGGGCCCATGAAGGGCACGCCCGAGAGGGTGAGGGCCGCGGAGGCCGCCACCATGGCGACGATGTCCGGATCGTTCTCGAGATCGTGCGAGAGCACGGTCACGACGACCTGGGTCTCGTTACGGTAGCCATCCAGGAACAGGGGGCGGATCGGGCGGTCGATGAGGCGGGAGACGAGGGTCTCCTTCTCGGTCGGACGGCCTTCGCGCTTGAAGTAGCCGCCCGGGATGCGGCCCGCCGCGTAGGTGCGCTCCTGGTAGTTGACCGTGAGCGGGAAGAAGTCGATGCCCGCCTTCGGCTCCTTGGCCGACACGACGGTGGCGAGCACGGTGGTCTCGCCATAGGTGGCCACGACGGCACCGTCGGCCTGGCGGGCCATCTTGCCGGTTTCGAGCACGAGCTTGCGCCCGGCCCAGATCAGTTCTTCGCGTTGAACGTCAAACATGGATTGGTCTTTCATGTCATGGCGGTGGCTCGATGCCATGAGCAAGACGGCAAGGGGCTCCGCGGCCGGTCGTCGTGCCGCTTCGAAGCCCCTTGCGATCCTGCCATGGTCATCGCGTCGTCCGCCTCTTGATCGAAGGCGCAGGGCCCTGGGCCTGTCTGCGCCAGGAGACCGTCCGGAGCCGGGCTCCGGACGGAATTGTTCGCCGAGGAGGCTTACCGGCGGATGCCGAGCTTCTCGATGACGGTCTTGTAGCGGGCCTCTTCCTTCTTCTTCAGGTAGTCGAGAAGGGAGCGGCGCTGGGACACGAGCTTCAGGAGGCCGCGGCGGGAATGGTTGTCCTTCGCGTGGGTCTTGAAGTGCTCGGTCAGGTTGTTGATCCGCTCGGTCAGGATGGCGATCTGCACCTCGGGGAGCCGGTATCGCCGCTCTTATGAGCGAATTCCTTGATCAGCGCAGTCTTGCGCTCAGCCGTGATCGACATCGTCAGTCCTTTCAGGTTGGCTTTAGAAGGCGACCTCCCGTCCGGGGAGCGGGGCTCCGGGGAGCGCGGAGGTCCGTTTCGTCGGAGAAGGCCGGGCCGGGATGTCGTCCAGCGCGGTCTGATCTCACGACGCATCACGCGGGCAACGCCTGCGGGAAGTGGGCGCACCATACACGAAAACCGCGCAGGCGCCAGATAAATCGTTTTTTCCGAATCTGAATTTCCCAAGCGTGACAAGAGCCTGGCGAGCAGAAGGCTGCCGAGAAGGGGCGGAACAAGTCCCCGGTCGGGCCGGTTGGGCTATCGAGCCCCGAGAATGACAGGAGTTGAACCCATGGCGACCACCACGGCTGACCTCGTTTCGTCCGAAACGGCCCGAGGCATCTTCGTGACAGGCCTCCAGAATGCCCATGCGTTGGAGAAGGAAGCCATCCAGCTCATGAACCGGCAGCTGGAGCGTTTCGAGAACTACCCGGAGATGTCCGAGATCCTGCGGCGTCACGTGCAGGAGACGGAGCAGCAGATCCGCCGCCTGGACGAGATGCTGCACACTTTCGGCGAGGACCGTTCCCTCCTGAAGGACGTCGCGACGCAATTCATGGCCAATATGGCGGCCGCCGGTCACATGCCCATGGCCGACGAGGTATTGAAGAACACCTTCGCCAATCACGCCTTCGAGAATTTCGAGATCGCCACCTACATGTCCCTGATCGCCATGGCCCAGGCCACCGGCTACGACCGCTTCGTTCCGGCCCTTGAGGAAACCCTGCGCGAGGAGCAGAAGACCGCGGAGTTGATCCGCAACCAGGTCGAGCCGATCACGCGCAAATACCTGATGCGGGAGGCGCAGGGGCTGAAGGCGGATCGCTGATTGATCGCGTCCTACCGTCATTCCGGGGCGCACCTTCAGGTGCGAGCCCGGAACCTATAACCGCCGGTAGTTCAGAATGGAGAGCTGTGGCAGCCGCTGCGCTTTATCCTGCCTTGTCAGCGGTTATGGGTTTCCCTGCTTTGCGTGGCCCTTCGGGTCGGGCTCCGCTGGCGCGGCCCCGGAATGACGGTGGTTGGCTCCGTCCTTACGAAGGAGAGGCGAGAGGGACCGCAGGAAGCCTTAAGCTCCCAGGTTGAACACCCGGTGCGGCACCAGCTCGCCGCGCTCCACGTCGCCCACGGCCACGAGGACGCCACTGCAAGTGGCATAGACCTTGCCGGAGACCGGAGCTTCCCGGCCGCGAAGGATAATCGACTGGCCGCGCATGAGGCGCCCTGCCATGTCCCGGCTCACCGGAACGGCGGGGATTTCGCTCAAGGCCGCCTCCACGGGCCGCAGGGCGGCCGGGTCGGTGGCGAGATCGTCCACCGTGACCGCGTCGCCCTCCGTGAAGGGGCCGACCCGGGTGCGCCGGAGCGCCGCGATATGGCCGAGGCAGCCAAGCGCCCGGCCGAGGTCGCGGGCAATGGCCCGCACATAGGTCCCCTTGCCGCAATCGGCCTCGATCACCGAGCGGTTGCCCTCGTGATGGACCAGGCTGAGACGGTCGATCTCTACCGTGCGGGGCTGCAGCTCCACCACCTCGCCTTCACGGGCGAGGTCATAGGCGCGCTCGCCTTGGATCTTGATGGCCGAAAAGCGCGGCGGCACCTGTTCGATCGCGCCCGTGAAACGGGGCAGAAGGGCCTCGATGGCGGCCGGATCCGGTAGAAGCTCGGTGCGCCCGACGATGTCGCCCTCGGCATCGTCCGTATTGGTCTCGGCGCCCCAGGCAACCGTGAAGACATAGGACTTGCGCCCGTCCATGACGAACGGAACGGTCTTGGTCGCCTCGCCCAGAGCGATGGGCAGGATGCCGGAGGCGAGCGGATCGAGGGTGCCGGCGTGGCCGGCCTTCTTGGCCAGAAGGTTGCGCTTGACCACCGCGACCGCATGGGTCGAGGTCATGCCGACGCCCTTGTCGAGGATGATCCATCCATTCACGTCGCGCTTCTTCGGGCGCTCTCCCTGCGGGCGCCGCTGCGGTCGTTCTTCGGTCATCAATCCTGCTCGTCGTTATCGTCGTCGGATGCGGGTTTCGCCGTGTCGCGGACCACCTTCTCGGAGCGCAGCAGCGCATCGATGCGGGCGGCCTCCTCGAAGGTCTCGTCGCGCAGGAAGCGCAGGTCCGGCGCGAATTTCAGGTTCACGCGCCGGGCCACCTCCTGGCGCAGCACCTTTTTGTTGCGGTCGAGGGCCTTGAGCACCGCGTCCACGTCCTTGCCGCCGAGCGGCATGACATAGGCGGTGGCGAGCTTGAGGTCGGGCGACATGCGCACCTCCGGAATCGTGATGACGTTCTTCGTCAGCACGTCGTCCTGAAGGTCGCCGCGGGAGAGAACCTCCGCCAGCGCATGGCGCACCAGTTCGGCGACGCGCTGCTGGCGCTGGGTGGGTCCGGTGGTGTTTTCGAAACGTTTGGCCATGGAGAATCCCCGGGATCGAACCGGTTCGATCAAAAGAGTTCATGGCCGGGGCTGGCCCGGCCATGACACTGAAAGTTCAGGCGCTTACGAAAGGGAAGGGGCGCTTTTACAGCGTCCGCTTCACCTCTTCGACACGGTAGCACTCGATCAGGTCGCCGACGCGCATGTCCTGGTAGTTCTCGAAGGACATACCGCATTCCTGACCGGACGTGACCTCGCGGGCATCGTCCTTGAAGCGCTTGAGCTGGGACAGCTTGCCCTCGTGGATGACCACATTGTCGCGGATGAGCCGGACATGGGCGCCGCGCTGCACCACGCCGTCGAGGACGCGGCAGCCGGCGATCTTGCCGACCTTGGACACGTTGAACACCTCGAGGATCTGAGCCTCGCCGAGCCGCTCCTCCCGGAGCGTCGGGGCGAGAAGGCCCGACATCGCCGCCTTCACGTCATCCACGAGGTCGTAGATGATGTTGTAGTAGCGGATCTCGATCCCGGCCCGTTCGGCCGCCTCGCGGGCTTCCTTGTGCGCACGCACGTTGAAGCCGAGCACGATGGCGCCCGAGGCCTCGGCCAGGGTGATGTCCGATTCCGAGATGCCGCCGACGCCGGCCTGGACCACGCGGGCCCCGACCTCGTCGGTGCCGAGCTTGTCGAGAGCACCCACGATGGCTTCCGCCGAGCCCTGCACGTCCGCACGGACCACGAGCGGGAACTCCTTCCGGCCGGCTCCGGCCTTCAGGTCGCGCATCATGTCGGCGAGCGTCCGTCCGGCCGAACCCATGCGGGCGGCCTGACGTTCGCGCTTCTGGCGCGTCCGGTACTCGGTGACCTCGCGGGCACGGGCTTCGGACTCGACCACCGCGACGCGGTCGCCCGCCTCCGGCGTGCCGTTGAAGCCCAGCACCTCCACCGGAACCGAGGGTCCGGCTTCCTTCACGTTGCTGCCGAGATCGTTGATGAGGGCGCGCACGCGACCCCATTCGGCGCCGGCCACCACGATGTCGCCCGTGTGCAGCGTACCGCGCTGGACGAGGACGGTGGCGACGGGGCCGCGGCCACGATCGAGCTTCGCCTCGATGACCGTGCCTTCCGCCGAACGGTCGCCATTCGCCTTCAGGTCGAGGATTTCGGCCTGGAGCTGCAGACCCTCGAGCAGGCTGTCGAGGCCGTCACCGGTCTTGGCCGAGACCTCGAATTCGAGGGTCTCGCCGCCCATCGACTCCACGACGATGGAGTGCTGGAGCAACTCTGTGCGGACCCGCTGCGGGTTGGCCTCGGGCTTGTCGATCTTGTTGATCGCCACGATCAGCGGCACGCCGGCCGCCTGGGCGTGGGAGATCGCCTCGATCGTCTGCGGCATGACGCCGTCATCGGCAGCGACGACCAGCACGACGATATCCGTCACCTTGGCACCACGGGCGCGCATGGCCGTGAAGGCCGCGTGACCGGGGGTGTCGATGAAGGTGATCTTGCCGCCCAGCGGCGAGGTCACCTGATAGGCGCCGATATGCTGCGTGATGCCGCCGGCCTCGCCGGAGACCACGTTGGTCTTGCGGATCGCGTCGAGAAGCGAGGTCTTGCCGTGGTCGACGTGGCCCATGATGGTCACGACGGGCGGGCGCGGCTGCAGGTTCTCGTCCACGTCCGGCGTATCGAAGAGGCCTTCCTCGACGTCCGATTCGGCGACGCGCTTCACCGTGTGGCCGAGCTCCTCCGCCACGAGCTGGGCGGTATCCGCATCGATCACGTCGGTGATCTTGTGCATCTGGCCCTGCTTCATGAGGAACTTGATCACGTCCACGGCGCGCTCCGACATGCGGTTGGCGAGCTCCTGAATGGTGATCGTCTCGGGGATCGTCACCTCGCGGGCGATCTTTTCCTTCTGCTCCGTCTGGCGATGGCCCATGAGGCGCTGGTTGCGGCGGCGGAACGAGGCGACCGAGCGGGTGCGCTCGTCCTCGCCCGAAGTCGCGGCCGTGAGGGTCAGGCGGCCGCGCCGCCTCTCCTCGCCGGGAGCTGCCTTGGGGGCCTTCGGCACGGCCGCGGGCTTCGCCGCAGTGCCGGGACGCCGGACCGTGCGCGGACCGTCCTCGTCCTCCACTTCGACGGGGCGGGCTGCAACCGGGGGTGCCGTGCGGGCATTGGGCTTGGCCGTGGCCGGATCCGGAACGACCGGAGCCGCCGGACGGGCCATGTGGTTGAGGCTCGGGGGACGGCGGCCGTCATTGCCGCCGGGGCGCGGACCGCCGAATCCCGTGCGCGGGCCGCTGCCGGCCGGACGCGGGCCGGAGCGCTCGCCGCCCTGACGCTCGCGGTCGCCGGAGGGACGCGGGCCGGGGCCTCGGCCGGCCGGGGCCGGTGCGGCGGCCGTGCGGGCCGGCGCCGCGGGGGCAGCCTCTTCGCCGAGACGGCGACGGGCTTCGTCCTCGGCGCGACGCTTGCGATCGTCCTCCTGCCGGCGGCGCTCGTCCTCCTCGCGCTTGCGCGCTTCGGCGGCTTCACGCTCGCGGGCCTCGGCGGCTTCACGCTCGACGCGGCGACGGGCTTCGTCTTCCTGGCGCTTGCGATCGTCCTCTTCGCGGCGGCGCGCATCGGCCAGCGCCATGGCGCGGGCGTCACGCTCCTGCTCCGAGAGAGTGCGCAGCACGACACCGGACCGCTGCGCACCGGAGCTGGAGGCTCCCGAGCGCTGTCCACGGCCCTGCTGCGGCTGGGCCGGCTTCGGCTGAGCCGGGGCAGGCGCAGCAGGAGGCGGTGCGGCCTTGGTCTGCTCAGGGGCTCCGCCGGGGCCGACGGGGCGACGCTTCACGGTCTCGACCACGACCGCCTTGGAGCGGCCATGGGAGAAGCTCTGGCGCACCACGCCCTGTTCGACGGGTCGCTTCAGTGAAAGCGTCTTGGACGACACGTGGAGTGTCTTGTCGCCCGGATTTTTCGTATCGGTCATTCCGCTCAATATCCTGCGGGTTTCAAAATCGTGGGTTCGCCGGTCTCGAAATCGAGGCCAGCCTGATCGGCATCGAGGCCGCAATAAGCGCGGTAACGATGCCAGCGGTTCAGAAAGCCGTCGCTCCCAGCGCCCGCGACGAGGGCAGCATGTATCACATGTGACCGGCCTAATGCCAAATCCAATTCGTCATTTGACAGATCTTGGACGACCGGAATGCTTGATATTGCGTCGCCGAGGCGTTTTCGCAACTGGTTCGCGATCTTTCTTCGCCCATCTTCGGCCGCTTCTGCGGCATGAATAAGGGCCGCGAGAGGCTTTTCGGCGACGGTAGCCTCAACCTTGTGAAACCCCGTAACGACCATTCCGGCCTTGTTGGCGAGGGCGAGGCCCTGCCGCATGTCCGTCCGAAGGGCCTGCCGGATGTCCTCCGCGAGGCTCTCGGGCGCCCTGACCTCGGCCTTGAAGGCCCGGGCGAAGAGACGGCGCTTCACCGCCTCCTCGACCATGTCCTGCCGGGCCAGGACCCAGACGCCCCGCCCCGGCAGCTTATGCCGCAGATCGGGCACGACTTGGCCGTCGGGCCCCAGGACGAAGCGGATCAGCTCCGCCGGCGGGTGGACCGCGCGGGTAACGATGCAGGTGCGCTCCGGTTCATGCCGCGCCACTGGGACTGACCTCTCTCGCCCATGGCCGGTGTCAGGAGGGCTGAGCCTCGGTCTCGGCCTCGTCGGCCGATCCCTCGGTCTCCACCGGCTCTGCCGGCGCCTCGATCCATCCGGCCTTCACGCGGGCCGCCATGACCATGGACTCGGCCTCGGCGCGGGACAGGTCGAAGCCGTCGAGCGCTCCCGCATAGCGGGTGGCCTCCTGGCCGCGGCCTTCCGTCCAGCCGACGAGATCGTCGGTGGCGCAGCCCGCCAGGTCCTCGACCGTCTTGATGTCGTTCTCGCCCAGAGCCACGAGCATGGCCGTGGTGATGCCTTCGATCTCCTTCAGTTCGTCGGCGACGCCGAGTTCCTGGCGGCGGGCCTCGTTCTCGGCCTCGATGCGAGCCAGGTATTCCTGGGCACGGTCCTGGATCTCCCGGGCCGTGTCCTCGTCGAAGCCCTCGATGGACGCGACCTCGCCGAGATCCACATAGGCGATCTCGTCGACCGACCGGAAGCCTTCCGAGGCCAGGAGCTGGCCGACCACCTCATCCACGTCGAGGGCGTTCATGAACAGCTCGGTGCGCTCGGCGAATTCCTTCTGGCGGCGCTCCGATTCCTCGGCTTCGGTCAGGATGTCGATGTCCCAGCCGGTGAGCTGCGAGGCGAGGCGCACGTTCTGGCCGCGGCGGCCGATGGCCAGCGACAGCTGGTCGTCGGGCACCACCACCTCGATGCGGTCGGCCTCCTCGTCGAGCACCACCTTGACCACCTCGGCGGGCTGGAGGGCGTTGACGATGAAGGTCGCCTGGTCCTGCGACCACGGGATGATGTCGATCTTCTCGCCCTGGAGCTCGCCCACCACCGCCTGGACGCGGGAGCCTCGCATGCCGACGCAGGCGCCGACCGGGTCGATGGAGGAATCGCGGGACGTCACGGCGATCTTGGCGCGGGAGCCCGGATCACGGGCGACCGCCTGCACGGACACGATGCCGTCGTAGATCTCCGGCACTTCCTGGGCGAAGAGCTTCGCCATGAATTGCGGATGGGTGCGCGACAGGAAGATCTGCGGCCCGCGGGCCTCCCGGCGCACGTCGAACAGATAGGCGCGGATCCGGTCGCCCGGGCGGAAGGTCTCGCGCGGGATCAGCTCGTCCCGGCGCACGATGGCCTCGCCGCGGCCGAGGTCGACGATCACGTTGCCGTATTCGACACGCTTGACGACGCCGTTCACCACCTCGCCGATGCGGTCTTTGTATTCCTGGTACTGGCGGTCGCGCTCGGCGTCGCGCACCTTCTGGACGATGACCTGCTTGGCGGACTGGGCCGCGATGCGCCCGAAATCGAAGGGCGGCAGGGTCTCGGCGATGCTGTCGCCGACCTGGGCGGCCGGATTGTGCCGGCTGCGCGCCTCGGAGAGCGTGATCTCGCGGGAATCGTTCTCGAGCGCGCCGTCATCCACCACCAGCAGGTGCCGGGCCAGGCGCAGCTCGCCGGTCTTCGGGTTGATTTCCGCGTGGATGTCGGTCTCGGCGCCGTAGCGGGAGCGCGCAGCCTTCGCGATGGCGTCCGCCATGGCGTCCAGCACGATCTGCTTGTCGATCACCTTCTCGCGCGCGACCGCATCGGCGATCTGCAAGAGTTCGAGCCTGTTGGCGCTGACTGCCATCGCGGTCACTCCTTCTTCGATGTCTTTTTCTGCGGGCCGCGCGAGCGAGGCGCAGGCTCCGCCTGTGAAATCTCTGAATCCGTCTCGTCGGCGTCTTCCGCCGCCGGCGCCGAGCCCCGGCGCAGGGATTCGCGGATGAGCTCGTCTGTCAAAACGAGATGAGCCTCGCCGAGATCCGTGAGCGGCAGGCGGACGATCCTCTCGTCGCCCTCCTTCACGTCCGGCAGCTCGACCGCGACCGTTCCGTTCTCCACGCCCCGCAGGAAGCCCCGGAAGCGCTTGCGCCCCTCGAGGGGCACGGCCAGCTCGATCTTCACCTCGTGTCCGGCCCAGCGCTCGAAATCGCTTGCGCGCACGAGAGGACGGTCGATTCCCGGAGACGAGACTTCGAGATAATACTCCCGATCGATCGGATCTTCGAGGTCGAGAACCGGCGAAACGGCCCGGCTCACGGTCTCGCACTCGTCCACCGACATGGTGCCGTCCGGCCGCTCGGCCATGATCTGCACCGTGCAGCCGTTGGTGCCGGTCACCCGGACCCGGACTAGATTGAAGCCCAGATCCTCGATCACCGGCTCGACGATGGCCGCGACGCGGGCGGCTACGCCGGACTCGGTCACCAGACGCTTGTCGCGATCGTTCGCCATGAATCCTTGCAATCTTTCCTCTACGCCCTGGCCGCGAGCCAATAAAAAAGAGCGGACCCGGCGGGGCCCACTCTGACAAGCAGCTGACGCTGCAACCAGAACTGACAGACGAGATATAGCGATTCCGGGCCGACATGGCAAGAAGGCCGTGGTTTTGGGAGACTGCCGTTATTCTGGGGCCCGTGCCGCCCTTGTCATTCCGGATTGCCGTCAGGCAAGTCCGGAACCCATAACCACCAATGTTTCAGAAGGAGCAGCTGCGATAACCGCTGCCCGTGATCCTGCACCCTCAGCGGTTATGGGTTCCGGGCCCACGCCCGAGGCGTGTCCCGGAATAACGGCGAGGATGCCTGAATAACAGGTGCGGTTACACCCGCACGATGCGCAGGTAGCTCGGCACGCGGCCCTCGCGGATCGCCTTGGCCTCATAGCGGGTGCCGGGCCAGCCCTCATAAGGCTTGCGCCAGTCGTCCGGGCCCGTCGCTTCCCAGCGGAAATCGGGCGAGCGCAGGATTCGGGCCAGCACCCAGCCGATGTAATTGTCGATGTCGCTGGCGAAGCGCAGCTCGGCGCCAGGCTTCATCAGGCGGGCGAGCGCCTTCAGGGTCTCGTCCGAGACGAGGCGGCGCTTGCGCTGGCGGCGCTTGGGCCATGGATCGGGATAGAGGATGTAGACCCGGTCGAGGCAGGCATCGGGCAGGTGGGGCAGGAGGTCCGTCACGTCCTCGTCCCAGATCCGCACATTGTCGAGCTTTTCGTGATCGACGACGGCAAGGAGCTTCGCCATGCCGTTCACGAAGGGCTCGCAGCCGATGATGTTGATGTCCGGATGAGCCCGGGCCTGGGCGGCGAGATGCTCGCCGCCGCCGAAGCCGATTTCGAGCCAGGTCTCCCGGCCGGGACGGGGAAACTGGGCCTCCGGCGCGACGCCGGGCGTCACGCGCAGGGCGGGCAGGAGGGTGCGGACTAGGTCGTCCTGGCCGGCGCGAAGCCTCTTTCCCTTCCGGCGCCCGAAGAAGGCGCCGGCCCGTTCGGAGGCGTCTTCCATGGGATCAGGCGAGCGCGGATTTCAGGGATTCGGCGAGATCCGTCCGCTCCCACGAGAAGCCGCCATCGGCATCGGGCTTGCGGCCGAAATGACCGTAGGCCGAGGTGCGGGCATAGATCGGCCGGTTGAGGCCGAGATGGGTCCGGATGCCGCGCGGCGAGAGGTCCATGGCGTCCATGAGGACCTGCTCGAGCTTGCCCTCATCCACCGTGCCGGTCCCGTGCAGGTCCACGTAGATCGACAGGGGCTTGGCGACGCCGATCGCGTAGGAGAGCTGCAGGGTGCAGCGTCCGGCGAGGCCCGCGGCCACCACGTTCTTGGCAAGGTAGCGGGCCGCATAGGCGGCCGAGCGGTCGACCTTTGTCGGGTCCTTGCCCGAGAAGGCGCCGCCGCCATGGGGGGCCGCGCCGCCATAGGTGTCGACGATGATCTTGCGGCCCGTGAGGCCGCAATCGCCGTCCGGACCGCCGATCACGAACTTGCCCGTGGGGTTCACGTGCCAGATCGTCTCAGGCGATACCCAGCCGGCCGGAAGAGTCTTGCGGATATAGGGCTCGACGATCTCGCGCACGTCGTCCGAGGACAGGTTCTCGTCCAGGTGCTGGGTCGAAAGCACGATCTGGGTCACGCCGACCGGCTTGCCGTTCTGGTACTTCACCGTGACCTGGCTCTTGGCGTCCGGGCCCAGGACGGCGGCGCCGTTGGCCTTGGTCTTGCGGGCGTGGGTCAGGTCCTCGAGGATCTTGTGGGCATAGAAGATCGGGGCCGGCATGAGCTCGGGGGTCTCGTCGCAGGCATAGCCGAACATGATGCCCTGGTCGCCCGCGCCCTCGTCCTTGTTGCCGGCTGCGTCCACGCCTTGGGCGATATGGGCCGACTGGGCATGGAGATAGACCGAGACGTCCGCGTTCTTCCAGTGGAAGCCGTCCTGCTCGTAGCCGATATCCTTGATCGCGTCGCGGGCGAGCTCGACGATCCGGTCCTTGGTGATCGATTCGGGACCGCGGACTTCGCCGGCGATGACGACCCGGTTGGTGGTGGCGAGCGTCTCGCAGGCCACGCGGGCCTCGGGCTCGGCCGCGAGATAGGCGTCGACGACCGCGTCCGAGATCCGGTCGCAGACCTTGTCAGGATGGCCCTCGGACACCGACTCACTGGTGAAAAGATAGCTTGACCGCCGCACGACGTTCGCCCCTTCGCGGAAATGAAAATGCAGCCCGCAGCCACAGGCTTTCGGGCATGGTCATGCCGCAGACCCGTGGAAAGGTCAAGCGAACGCGTTCGTTACGACGAACGCTCCTCGTCGTCCTGCGCGGCAAGGACGGAGACGAGCTGGACGATGCTCTTGCGGATCTTGGGATTCCGGATCGCCGTGAAGGTGCGGATGAGCTGGAGGCCCTCCGGCGTGGACATGACCTCGGAGATGTAGGGCGAGCCCTCCTCCTCGGCGAAACCGGCATCGTCCTTGCCGCTCTTGATGCCGTTGAAGAAGAAATGGATGTCGACGCCCAGGATCTTGGCGATGTCCACGAGACGGCTCACGCTGATGCGGTTGGTGCCCTTCTCGTATTTCTGGACCTGCTGAAAGGTCAGGCCGAGCATGTCGCCGAGCTTCTCCTGGCTCATGCCGACCGAAACCCGGCGCATGCGCACCCTGCTTCCGATTTCCTTATCGATGGAGCCGGTCGACTTCTTCATCAGAACACGCTTCCTCGCCAATTCCTTTAGGACAATAAGTGATTCACGACGGCAGAACGCGCCGTCTCCGATGCGCCATCGCCGCCATTAAGCAGATCAGAAGCATGGCAGTCAAAACAAACGTTCCGACGCGCGCCTGGAACGGCGGCGGGATCGCGGGCGGCAAGTCCGCATCGAGCACGCCCTCGCCTCCGAGCGGCAGGCTCGCGATCACGCGCCCGTAAGGATCGACCACGGCCGAGATCCCCGTATTGGCGTCGCGTACGAGGGGCAGTCCCTCCTCGACACTGCGCAGGCGGGCCTGGGCGAAGTGCTGGTAGGGCCCCGGGGTGTTGCCGAACCAGGCATCGTTGGTCACGTTCAAAATGAGCTGTGGGCGGGGCCCCTCGGGCATGAATTCGCCCGGGAAGATGGCCTCGTAGCAGATTGTCGCAGCCACCGGCGGCAGGCCCGGCACGGCCAGGGTCGTACGCCGCGCGCTCGGCTCGAATCCGCCGGGAATATGGACGAACTGGCGCAGGCCCATGGCCCGGATCAGGGTGTCGAGGAAGGCCGGAACATATTCGCCGAATGGGACCAGATGGACCTTGTCGTAGGAACCAAGGATCGTGCCGCGGTCGTCGATCACCTGGATGGCGTTGAAGAACTTGCCCACCTCCTCGCCCGGCAGCGGATCGTCCATGCGGGCCGCACCGGTGACGAGATGAGTGCCGGGCGCGAGCAGGGTGGCGATCTGGTTGAGCTGGGCCGGGCTGCGGTGGAGCAGGAACGGGAAGGCCGATTCGGGCCAGATGATATGCGTCGGATCCCGGCCGCTTTCCTGGGGCGCGGCGGCGCTGAGGGTCAGGTAGCGGCGCATGATCGCCTCCCGGTTGCCCGGGTGGAACTTGGCATCCTGCGGCAGATTCGGCTGCATCAGGCGCAGGCGCACCCCGGAGACCGGGGGGAGGGGGGCGTCCGGCATCCGCCAGGCGCCGAAGCCGGCCATGAGGGCGAGGAGCGCGGCTGCCAGGACAGGCGCGGCCCAACGTTCCCGCGCCGGGCGGTCGGATGCGAGGAGGGCCGGCGCCGCGCCGATGAGGACGGCCAGCACGGTCAGCCCGTAGAGGCCGACGAGGGAGGCGCTCTGCATCAGCCAGGGGTTCTGGCCGAGCGCCATGCCGAGGGTGTTCCAGGGAAAGCCCGTGAAGAGGTGGCCGCGCAGCCACTCGCTCACCGTGAGCGCGAACGCGAAGGCGCAGAGGCGCCCAGGGCCCGACGACCAGAGGAGGCGGGCGAGCGCGAAGCCGAAGGCCGGGAAGAAGGCGAGCAGGGCCGGCAGGCCCAGGACCCCGAAGGGCAGGGCCCAGGCGAACTGGTCCGCCTCCACCAGGAAGGCCGCGCCGAGCCACCACAGCCCGGCGACGAAATAGCCGAAGCCCCAGAGCCAGCCCGCGAGGGTCGCGGCCTTCAGGCTTTCCCGGCGCGTGTCCCGGACCGAGCCGTCGATGAGCCAGAGCGCAGGGGTCAGGGACAGGAAAAGGGCCGGGAGGGCGCCGAAGGGCGGCATCGCGAGGGCCCCGACGGCCCCGGACGCCACAGCCACAAGGCCGCGGCGCCACCCGGTCGCCAGGGCGGCGCGCTGGGAGAGGGTTTTCATTCGGCGGCGGTGCTCTCGGGCGGCAGGGCGCCGTTCGCCGCCACCGGGACCGCGCTGCGGCGATGGATGCGCAGGCGCTTCACCCGGCGGGGATCGGCGTCGAGCACCTCGAATTCCAGGTTCTCGGGCCCCTCGATCAACTCGTTGCGGGACGGCACCCGCCCGGCCAGGGTCACGATGAAGCCGCCGATGGTGTCGACATCCTCCGCGCCTTCCTCCTCGGTGAGGTCGACCCCGAGGGTCTCCTTGATCTCGTCGAGGCTCGCCCGCGCGTCGGCGACGAAGGTGCCGTCGGAGCTCGGCACCACCGCCACGACGGCCGCGTCGTCATGCTCGTCCTCGATGTCGCCCACCACCATCTCGACCAGGTCCTCGATGGAGACGAGGCCGTCGGTGCCGCCATACTCGTCGATGACGAGGGCCATGTGGGTGCGGGTCGCCTGCATCCTGACCAGGAGGTCGATGGCCGGCATGGAGCGCGGCACGAACAGCACGGGGCGCAGGATCTGGGCGGAGGCCAGCGTCATGGTGAAGTCGACCTGGCCCAGGCTGGGTCCGGGCGGGGGGCTGCCGTCCTGGTCCTCCTGCGGGCGCCCGTTGCCGGTATCGGCCCGCATGGCGATGAAATCCAGGAAGTCGCGGATGTGGACCATCCCCTTCGGGTCGTCGAGGGTCTCGCCATAGACCGGGAGGCGCGAATGGCCGGCGGTCCGGAAGAGGCTGAGCAGGTCGCCGAGACTGGTCTCGGCCGAGACCGCCACGATGTCGGCCCGGGGCACCATCACGTCGTCGACGCGGATGCGGTGGAAGCCGAGCACGTTCTTGAGCATCGCCCGCTCCTGGGGCGAGAAGTCCGTGTCCTCGACGGTTTCCGCTAGGGCATCCTCGAGGTCGTGGCGGATGGAATCACGGGATTTGAGGCCGAGGCGGGTCAGGACCCGGTCGTACCAATGCTCGCGTAAGCCGTCGGGGTCCGGAGGGGTCCGGGCGGGGCGGTCGTTACGACTTCGATCTTCGTTCATTGTGTGTGAGTTTCAGCCGAACGTTCTGGCGTTCAAGCTGCCATATCGCGATAGGGATCAGCGATGCCAAGGCCGGCAAGCGCCTTTACCTCCAAAGCTTCCATGACGTCCGCCTCTTCGTCGGTCTCGTGATCGTAGCCGAGAAGATGCAGGACGCCGTGGACGACCAGATGGGCAAAGTGGTCCGCGAGAGGCTTGGATTCCTCCTCGGCTTCGCGAACCAACGTCTCATAGGCTAATGCAATATCGCCCAGATGGCGAGGGCCTTCGAGGCCCGGCTGCTCCGGGGCCGGAAAGGACAGGACGTTGGTCGGCTTGTCCTTTCCGCGCCACTGCCGGTTCAGGGTGCGGATGCTCTCGTCGTCGGTAAGCATGACGCTCACCTCCAGGTCCTCTTCCGCACCATCGGCCACCGCTGCGGCAGCCTCGGCGGCGCGCTGGGCGAGGGCCTCCGCGTCCGGCAGGCCGTCCCAGCTCCCCGCCTCCGTCACGGTGTCGAGCGCGATCACGGCCGGCGCTCCCGGCGGAAGGGCTCGCTGCCCGGCTCGTCCTGGTGCCGACGGGCATCCGCGTCGTAGGCGGTGACGATGCGGCGAACCAGGTCGTGACGGACCACGTCCTGCTCCTTGAAGGTGACGCGGGCGATGCCCTCGGTTCCCTCCAGGATCCGGACCGCCTCCACGAGGCCGGATTTCTGGCCCGGCGGCAGGTCGATCTGGGTCGGGTCGCCCGTGATGATCATCCGGGAGCCCTCGCCGAGGCGGGTGAGGAACATCTTCATCTGCATGGTGGTGGTGTTCTGCGCCTCGTCGAGGAGCACCACCGCGTTGGTGAGGGTGCGGCCGCGCATGAAGGCGAGCGGCGCGATCTCGATCATGCCGGTCTGGAGCCCCCGGTCCACATGCCGCGCCTCCATGAAGTCGTAGAGGGCGTCGTAGATGGGCCGCAGATAAGGATCGACCTTCTCGCGCATGTCGCCCGGCAGGAAGCCGAGCCGCTCCCCGGCCTCCACGGCCGGGCGGGACAGGATCAGGCGGTCGGCCTGGCCCTGCTCCAGGAGCGAGACCGCATAGCCCACCGCGAGCCAAGTCTTGCCGGTACCGGCCGGTCCCTCGGCGAAGACGAGTTCGTGCTGCTTGAGGGCCTTGATATAGGCGTTCTGCGCCGCGTTGCGGGCCCGGACGGGGCCGCGCTTGCGGGTCGCGATCTGGTCGAAGGCCGTGATCCCCGGCAGAGAGGGTTCCTCGGCAGGCGGGAAGAGGCTGCCCTGGAGGGTGCTCTCCTCGATGGTGCCGTCCACGTCCCCGGGAGCCAGAGTCACGCCCTGGCGAGCTCGTTCGTAGAGGCCTTCCAGGACCCGGCGGGCGAGTTCGGAGCTCTCCGGCGTTCCCTTCACGGTGACCCGATTGCCGTTGGCGATGGCGACCACGTTCAGCCGCCGCTCGAGATGGGCGAGGTTCTGGTCGTATTGCCCGAAGACGAGGCTGGCGAGGCGGTTGTCCTCGAAGGTGAGAACGATCTCGGCCTCTTCCTCGACGCCGGGATGCAGATTGGCGGGATTACGGCCTTTCTGCGCGCGTGCGGTCACGTTGTCCGCTTGCCTCAAATGGCTCTCCTCGTACTCCGGGACACGAGAGGCCGGATGACCATGCTCGCCCCATCAATGGTTGTCTGCCCCTCTACGGAGCGCAAGTCTTCGTCGCGTCTCTCAGGCGGCGGCCCGGTCTCCCGACCCGCCGGCCAGTTCCCCGAACAGGCTGTTCGAGCCCGCCCGCGCGATGCGGACAGTCACGACATCGCCGATCCGATGTCCGTCGCTCTCGAAGTGGACCGCCTGAAGATAGGGCGACTTGCCCGCCATCTGACCCGGATGGCGGCCCGGCTTCTCCACGAGAACGTCGAGAGTCTGGCCCACGGTTCCGTGATTGAAAGCCTGTCTCTGGGTTTCCAACAGGTTTTGCAGCCGCGCCAGCCGCTCCGCCTTCACGGCTTCGGCGATCTGGGCGTCGATCTCGGCCGCCGGGGTGCCCGGGCGGGGGCTGTACTTGAACGAGAAGGAGCTGGCGAAGCCCACATCAGCCACGAGCCGCATGGTCTCGTCGAATTCGGCATCGGTCTCGCCCGGGAAGCCGACGATGAAGTCGGACGAGAGGGCGAGGTTCGGCTGAACCTTGCGGATCCGCTCGATCAGGCGGCGGTACTCGTCGCCCGTATGCCGGCGGTTCATGGCCTCGAGGATGCGGTCGGAGCCGGACTGCACGGGCAGGTGCAGGTAGGGCATCAGGGCCCTGAGGTCCCCGTGGGCCGCGATGAGTTCGTCGTCCATGTCGCGGGGGTGGCTGGTGGTGTAGCGCAGGCGCACGATGCCCGGCACCTCGGCTAGGCGGCGCAGGAGCCGTCCCAGGGACCAGACCGAGCCGTCCGGCCCTTCCCCGTGATAGGCGTTCACGTTCTGCCCGATGAGGGTCAGCTCCCGCACGCCCGCATCGGCGAGGCGCATGGCCTCGTCCAGGATCTTCGCGACCGGACGGGAGACCTCGGCGCCGCGAGTATAGGGTACCACGCAGAAGGTGCAGAACTTGTCGCAGCCCTCCTGGATCGTCAGGAAGGCCGAGACGCCCCGGCTCAGGGTCTTCTGACGGCTCGGCTGGGGCAGGTGGTCGAACTTGTCCTCGATGGGGAAGTCCGTATCGACCACGCGCTCGGTCCTGGCCTTACGCAGGAGCTCCGGCAGGTGGTGGTAGCTCTGCGGGCCGACCACCACGTCAACGACCGAGGCCCGGTGCAGGATTTCCTTGCCTTCCGCCTGGGCGACGCAGCCTGCGACCACGACCTTGGTCTCCTGGCCCTGACCCGCACGTTCCTGCTTCAGCTCACGGACGCGGCCCAGCTCCGAATAGACCTTCTCGGCCGCCTTCTCGCGGATGTGGCAGGTGTTGAGGATGACGAGATCCGCCTCCTCCATGGCTGCGGTTTCGCTGTAGCCCTCGGTCGCGAGAACGTCCGCCATGCGCTCGGCATCGTAGACGTTCATCTGGCAGCCATAGGATTTGACGAAGACTTTCTTCACGCTGGACGGCCTGTCTTGCTGGGGTCGGGACTAAAAAGCGGTCTTTAAAGGGTTTCAGGGCACAAGAGAATAGCGGCTCTTCGGCGCTCCCGTCATCCCGTCCCGGGGCGGGAGGATACCTCTTGCCGAAATCCGCCCGGGGCGTCAGGCTGGCTCCCCATCGATGCGCCCCCCATGAACCCTCGCAAGCCCCGCAAAGCCCCCGGTCCGTCCAATCCCTATTATTCCGGCCCCGTTTCGGACCATTTCGACGGGCTGCGTTTCTTCTTGCCGGAGCAGCCGCCCGACAAGACCCTGAAGGACCTGCTGCGCTGGCGCCTGGCGAAGGGCGGGCGCAAGGCCTGGCCGAAGCGCAATCCAAGCCCCTTCCAGGACAGGCCGCCTTCCGCCGTCAAGGATCTGCGGGTGGTGCTGATTGGCCATGCGTCGTTCCTGATCCAGGCGGCGGGGCTCAACATCCTAGTCGATCCAGTCTTCGCCGAGCGGGCGAGCCCGGTCCCCTTCGCGGGGCCGAAGCGCGTGAACCCGCCGGGCATCGCCTTTGCGGACCTGCCCCCGGTCCATACGGTCCTGATCACGCACAACCATTACGACCATCTCGACCTCGCGGCCCTCGGGCATCTCTGGCAGGAGCACCGGCCGCGCATCCTCGCGCCCCTCGGCAACGACACCATCATCCGGGCCGTTCATCCCGACATCCCGGTCGCGACGCTGGACTGGGGCGAGGCGATGGAACTCGGCCCCGGCATCACGGCGCATGCGACCCCTTCGCGCCACTGGTCGGCCCGGAATACGCGGGATCGGCGCATGGCTCTCTGGTGCGCCTATGTGCTCACCACCCCGGCAGGCACGATCTACCATGTGGGCGATACGGGCTTCGGGGATGGGCGGATCTTCCGCGACGTGCGGGCCCGCTTCGGGCCCCCGCGCCTCGCGAACCTCCCCATCGGCGCCTACGAGCCGCGCTGGTTCATGAAGCCCCAGCATATGAATCCCGAGGAAGCCGTGGAGGCGCTCCGCCTCCTGGAGGCCGAGCAGGCCCTGGGCCATCATTGGGGCACGTTCCGGCTGACCGACGAGGGCGTCGACGATCCGCCCCGGGCCCTCGCGGAGGCCCTGGCCGCGGCCGGTATTCCGGCGGAGCGGTTCAGGCCCCTGCGGCCCGGAGAGGCTTGGCAGCTGTAAGGTCGCGGATCGGGGCCTCGAGCTCTCCCGGATCGTCCACCAGGCAGGCGACGCCGGCGTCCTGAAGCTCCTGCCTCGACCCGTATCCCCAGGTGACGCCGATCGCCGCAAGCCCGTTGGCGCGGGCGCCTATGGCGTCATGCTTCCGGTCGCCGATCATCACGGCGCCGGCCGGATCGAAGCCTTCCTGCGCCAGGATGTGACGGATCAGGTCGCGCTTGTCGGTGTTGCGATTGTCGAGTTCGGAGCCGTAGATTTCGCCGAAGAACGGCGCCAGGCCGAAATGCTCGACGATCCGCCGCGCATAGACATGCGGTTTCGAGGTCGCGACGAAAAGCCTGACTTCCTCGTCCCGAAGGCGGGCGAGCAGGGCCGGAATTCCCGCATAGACCTCGTTCTCGAAGAGGCCGACATCGCTGAAGCGCTCGCGGTAGAGGCGAACCGCCTCGGGCGCGTCCTCTGGACCTCCCAGGAGCTCCGAAAAGCCCGCGATCAGCGGGGGGCCGATCATCCAGGTCAGGGCATCGGCCTCGGGAACCGGGCGACCCAGTCTCTCCAGGGCATATTGAACCGAGCGGGTGATCCCGGTCTTCGGGTCCGTCAGGGTCCCGTCCAGGTCGAAGAGGGCGATCATCGGGTGCGCTTATTCCTTGGCCTGGACGTAGATGTTGATTTCGAGATTGGTGTCCGAGGCCTCGGTCATGTCCGAGACGTATTCCTCGATGAAGGCGTCCTTCGCCTCGATGTCCTTGGCGTCGAGATAGGCCGTGATGGTCTCGTAGGTGCCGTCGATCTCGTCATAGGCGTCCTTGTGGACGAAGCGCATGGCCTTGCCCTCGGGCGTTTTGCCGAACTTGATCTCGGGGGTGAGCTCCGTCTTGCCCTCGGGCACCTGGGCAATGGGGATCATGGCCTGGTAGCGGAAGCCCTTGTCGTCGGTCTGGACGAAGACCGTAAGCGGTTTGCCGGCGGGCGCGATCCCGTCCTTCGCCAGGGCGTCCTCGATCTTGCGGAACACGCCCTTCAGGTTGGTGAAGGCGTCCTCCCAGTTGCTGATGCCGCTTACCATGGCCACGGGCTTCGCGGGCAGGACCACCTCCTCGACCCCGGTCGGATCGCCGACCGTGGGGACGAGGGCGGGCCGCGCGACGGCGGTCGGCGCCGGGCTTGCGGGCTGGGCCGGTTGCGACGGCTGCGCCGTGGCGGGGTTCTGCTCCGGCGCGGGAGTCCGGGCCGGAGCGGGCTGAGCCTCTCCGGACACGGCCGGCACGGCCTTGTCAGCCGGCGGCAGGATCACCGGGGCCGGAGGCGGCAGAGCCGGCATGGCGGGCTCTCCGGAGGGTGCCGCGGCCTCCGTCGCGGGGGGCGTCTGGGCGAGAACCGGCCCGGCGCACAGGGAAGCCAGAAGGCAGAACAGGGAAAAACGGAGCCGCATGCGGGTGCCCATCGAATCACGAAGAGGATCTTTCGGCGGAGCATAGAGGCCTTTCGGCGGGGCCGCGAGGCCGTGTCCCCGGGGTCAGAGAGGCGCCCGGCCGCCGCCGATGCCGCAGGGCCTGCGGTTCCCCCTCGCGGTTTTCGCGGTTTTGGGCCATATAGCCGCCATGAGCGCCCTTGCGAACCACCGTTTCCTGAAGATGAACGGCCTCGGCAACGAGATCACCGTGCTCGACCTGCGCGGCAGCCCCCTGCGCGTCAGTGCCGCGGAGGCGCGCGCCATCGCGGCCGATCCCCGCTCGCGCTTCGACCAGCTGATGGTCCTGCACGATCCCGTCACGCCCGGCACGGACGCCTATCTGCGCATCTACAACACGGACGGTTCGGAATCCGGCGCCTGCGGCAACGGCACCCGCTGCGTCGCCTGGGCCATGACGGCCGATTCGGTCATGGGATCGCCCGCTGACCGGCTCGTCCTGGAAACCAGAGCCGGGCTCCTGCCGACGGAGCGCGTCTCCGAACGGGTCTTCACGGTCGATATGGGCCCGCCGCGGCTCGCCTGGAACGAGATTCCCTTGAGCCGCGCCTTCCCGGACACCCGCGCCATCGCGGTCGAGACCGTCCTGCCGGAAGCCCCCGAGCTCGCAGGCCCCTCGGCGGTCAGCATGGGCAATCCCCATGCGATCTTCTGGGTGACGGATGCGGATTCCTACGACCTGACGGCGATCGGCCCGAAATTCGAGCACGACCCGGTCTTTCCGGAGCGGGCCAATATCTCGCTCGCCCAGGTCGTCGGGTCGGACCGCATTGTCCTGCGCGTCTGGGAGCGGGGCGCCGGCCTGACCCGCGCCTGCGGCTCCGCGGCCTGCGCGACCCTCGTGGCGGCTTCCCGCAAAGGCTTGACCGGGCGCAAGGCCGCGGTCTCGCTTCCAGGCGGCGACCTGCTGATCGCATGGCGCGAGGGCGACGATCACGTGCTCATGACCGGGCCGACGGAGCTCGAACACGAGGGGACCTTCGCGCCCTCCCTCTTCGCCGGAGCCGCCTGATGGGCGTCGAGGTCGTCACCTTCGGCTGCCGCCTCAACACCTACGAGTCGGAGGCCATGCAGCGCCACGCCGAGGAGGCGGGGTTGGGCGAGGTCGTGATCGTCAATACCTGCGCGGTCACGGCGGAGGCGACGCGCCAGGCGCGCCAGTCGATCCGCCGGATCGCCCGCGAGAAGCCCGGGGCGCGGATCGTCGTCACCGGCTGCGCCGCGCAAGTTGAGCCTGCGACCTTCGCGTCCATGCCCGAGGTCGCGACGGTGCTCGGCAACCACGAGAAGATGAAGGCCGAGACCTGGGGCTCGTTACGCGATTTCGGCGTGGGCGCGAGCGAGAAGGTCCTGGTCAACGACATCATGGCCGTGCGGGAGACCGCCGTTCACCTCATCGACGGCATGCGTGGGCGCACCCGCGCCTTCGTGCAGGTGCAGAACGGTTGCGACCACCGCTGCACCTTCTGCATCATCCCCTATGGCCGCGGCAATTCCCGCTCGGTGCCCATGGGCGCCGTGGTGGAACAGGTCCGCACTCTCGTGGAGCACGGCTCCCGCGAGGTGGTGCTCACGGGCGTCGACATCACCAGCTACGGCAAGGACCTGCCGGGCGAGCCCAAGCTCGGCACCCTGGTGAAAAGCCTGCTGCGGCACGTGCCCGAACTCGAGCGGCTGCGCATCTCGTCCATCGATTCGGTGGAGGCGGACGACGACCTCCTCGACGTCATCGCCAACGAGAGCCGGCTGATGCCGCACCTGCACCTGTCCCTCCAGGCGGGCGACGACATGGTGCTCAAGCGCATGAAGCGCCGGCACCTGCGCGCCGACGCGATCGCGTTCTGCGACCAGGTCCGCAGGCTCCGGCCCGACATGGTGTTCGGCGCCGACATCATCGCGGGCTTCCCGACCGAGACCGAGGAGATGTTCGCCCGCTCCCTCGCCATCGTCGAGGAATGCCATCTCGTCCATCTCCACGTCTTCCCGTTCTCGCCGCGCCCCGGCACCCCGGCGGCCAGGATGCCCCAGGTCGCCCGCGACGTGGTGAAGGACCGGGCCCGCAGGCTTCGCGAAAAAGGCGAGGCGGCGCTCCTCAGGCACCTGACCGAAGAGGTCGGCGCCCGGCGCAATGTGCTCGTGGAAACAGGCCAGCTCGGCCGCACGGAAGGCTTCACGCTCGTGCGCTTTACCGCCCCCGTGACCCCGGGCGAGATCCTCCCGGTCACCATCGCGGGGCATGACGGGAAAGAGCTTTTGGCCGCATAAGGCCGACGTCATTCCTGGGCCGCGGAGCGGAGCCCGGAATCGCAGGCCGCATGAAACGCCTTAATCCTGAGACGATCCCGGATCGGCTGCGCCGTCCGGGATGACGCCGCACGCCCGAACCCGCTCCCGCATATGCTCCGGCACCGGCGCCTCGACGGTGATCGGCGGCTTTTTCGGATAGAGCGGGACCGTGACGCTCTGGGCATGGAGATGCAGGCCCGGTCCGCCGAAGCGCGGGGCCGTGCCGTAGATGGGATCGCCCAGGATCGGGAAGCCGGACGCGGCGCAATGCACCCTGAGCTGGTGGGTGCGGCCTGTGACGGGGCGCAGTTCGAGAAGCGTGAGGCGCTTTCCGCCAACCTCAGCGGGCATCCCCTCCCCCTTGTGGGGAGGGTTAGGGTGGGGGTGTCGGCTCTGAATTGAACCCAGGTTGGCGCTCACACCCCCACCTCCACCTCCTCCCCACAAGGGGGAGGAGAGCAACGCATCGCTTCTCGCGACCATCTGAGATCCGTGGGAGGAGAGCAGGTCGGCGCCCCGTCCCAGAACCCGCCACCGGGTCAGGGAGGGCTGGCCCTTCGGGTCCACCTTCATCCACCAGCCCCGGTCCGGCGATTTCGGCGCGAGAGCCAAGTCGATCTCGCCTTCGTCGGCCTCGGGCCCGCCCTCGACGACGGCCCAATAGACCTTGTCGATTTCATTTTTCCGGAAAAGTTCGTTGAGGCGGGCGAGGGCCTTGGGGTGGCGGCCCAGGATCAGGCAGCCCGAAGTATCCTTGTCGAGGCGGTGCGCCACTTCCGGGCGGCGCGGCAAACCGAAGCGGAGGGCGTCGAGATGCTGGAACAAGGTCTCGCCGCCCTTCGGGCCTGGATGCACCGGCAGCCCGGCCGGCTTGTCGATCACGAGCATCAGGGCATCGCGATACAGGATCTTCGACACTATCTCTTCCGCATTCATGACGCCTCGGCTATCGAGGCCGAGGCGCGAAGGCAAGCAGCAAAGCAAAAGGCGGAAACGAGACACCCATGGCCGACACGAAGCCCGACAAGCCCGGATTCCTGTCCCGTCTGTTCGGGCGCAAGGCGGAAGCGCCGGCCCCGGCTGCGCCCGAAACGCCCCCATCCGAGACGCCCCAACCCGAAATGCCCCAGGCGGGCGGGTCGCCTGAGGCCATGCCGTCGCCGCCCGCGAATGCGGCCGACGACCTCATCCCGGCCCCCTCGACCGTGACCCAGGCCTCCCCGGATATCCCGGTGGAGGAAAAGGTCGCGCCCGAGCTGGCGGGGGCCGATCTCCAGCCCGTGGAGGGCCGGGAGCCTGAGGGCGGCGGCCCGACGGAGCCGATCCCAAGGCCTGCGCCGGAACCGGTGCCCGAAGTCGCTCCCGAGCCGGCGCCCCCGGCCGAGAAGCAGAGCTGGTGGCAGCGCCTGACGCACGGCATGCGCCGGACCTCCTCGTCTTTGTCGGAGAGCGTCACGGGCCTCTTCACCAAGCGCAAGCTCGATGCCGCCACTTTGGAGGAGCTGGAGGACGCGCTGGTCCAGGCCGATCTCGGCGTCGAGACGGCCCTTCGCATCACGGAAGCGATCTCGGCGGGCCGCTACGACAAGGAGATCTCCCCGCAGGAGGTGAAGACGATTCTCGCGGGTGAGGTGGAGAAGACGCTCCAGCCCGTCGCCCAGGCGCTCGCCATCGACCGGTCGAAGAAGCCCTTCGTGATTCTCATGGTCGGCGTGAACGGGGCGGGCAAGACCACCACCATCGGCAAGCTGTCCCAGAAATTCCGCGCCCAGGGCCTCAAGGTCATGCTGGCGGCGGGCGACACCTTCCGGGCTGCCGCCATCGAGCAGCTGAAGGTCTGGGGCGAGCGCGTCGGCGCGCCGGTGATCGCCCGCGCCCAAGGGTCGGACGCGGCCGGCCTCGCCTATGACGCTCTCGAGGCGGCGCGGGCCGAGGGGTCGGACGTGCTGCTCATCGACACGGCGGGCCGCCTCCAGAACAAGGCCGGCCTCATGGCCGAGCTGGAAAAGATCGTGCGCGTGATTCGCAAGTTCGACGAAAACGCCCCCCACGCAACGCTGCTCGTCCTCGATGCCACCGTCGGCCAGAACGCCGTGAGCCAGGTCGAGCTCTTCCGCAAGGCTGCGGACGTCACCGGCCTCGTGATGACCAAGCTCGACGGCACCGCCCGCGGCGGTATCCTGGTGGCGCTCGCGGCCAAGTTCGGCCTGCCCGTCCACTTCATCGGCGTCGGCGAGGGCGTCGACGACCTGGAACCCTTCGCGGCGAAGGATTTCGCCCGCGCCATCGCCGGATTGGACGAAGCCGCATGACCGACGACCTCTTCGAGACCAAGACCGACGCCCGGCGCCTGCCGCCCCTTCTCAAGCTCGCCCTGGAGCTCGGGCCGCTCGCCCTCTTCTTCGTGGCGAACGCCTATGCGGACCGGTTCGGCTATGCGGAGAACCAGCGGATCTATGTGGCGACGGCCCTGTTCATCGCCGCGACCGTGGTGGCGCTCGCCATCAGCTATGCGCTTATCCGCAAATTGCCGATCATGCCTCTGGTCTCGGGCGCCGTGGTGGTGGTCTTCGGCGGGCTGACGCTGTTCCTCCAGAACGACATGTTCATCAAGCTCAAGCCCACCATCGTGAACGCCATGTTCGGGCTCGTGCTCCTCGGCGGCCTCTATTTCCGCAAGCCCCTGCTGGAGATCGTCCTCGACAGCATGTTCGAGCTGACCGAGGAGGGCTGGCGCAAGCTCACCTTCCGCTGGGCCCTGTTCTTCTTCGCCCTTGCGATCCTCAACGAGGTGGTCTGGCGCACGCAGACGACGGATTTCTGGGTCAGCTTCAAGGTCTTCGGCATCATGCCCCTCACCATCGTGTTCGCCCTTGCGCAGACGCCGCTGCTCATGCGCTACGAGGCGGGCAAGAAGGCCGAGGAGGCCTGAGACCTTCAGGTCACTCCGCTGGCTTCATCAGCCGAATTGGGCGCGTGACGCCGGGAAGCGGCAGGTGCTCGATGGGGGTCCAGCGGGTGGTCTCGCCGGCGGCAGCGATGCACTGGGCCGAGACCAGGAAGGAACATTCCACGGTCTTGGTCGCCTGTTCGATGCGGGCGGCGGTGTTCACGGTCTCGCCGAGCACGGTGAATTCGAGCCGGTCCTCGTCGCCGACCACGCCGCAGAACACCTCGCCCGTATGGATGCCGACGCCGATCCTGACCGGCGGGTCGAAGCCGCGCTTGGCGTTCCAGCGGTCGATGAGGTCGAACAGGGTGCGCCCGCAGGCAAGCGCGCGGGCGGCGTCGTCATCCGATTCGACCGGTACCCCGAACAGGATCAGCGCTCCGTCGCCCGTGAACTTGTCGATGACGCCCCCGTGCCTGGCGGCTGCGCGCATGACGCGGCGGCGAAAGGACGAGATGAAGATGGCGAGCCGCGCCGGGTCCATGGTCTCGCCGTAGGTGGAGGAATCGCGCATGTCCACGAAGAGAAGCGTCACCGGGATGCGCCGGCCCGCCCTTAAGGACGCGAAAGCCCGCTCCGAGAGGATCGGCGCCAGCTCCCGGGGCAGGTAGCGGGTGAGGTTGAGCCGTAAGGTCGTCTCCCGCACGGCCCGCTCCAGCAGGAGGCGGCCCTGCCGGGCCACGAGGATCAGGATGAGCGCGACCGAGAGTACCATGGCGACGCGGGCCATGTTGGCTTCCCAGCTGAACTGGCCCGCGAAGGCCGCGAGCCGCTGCTCCCGCTCCTGGAACGACAGCCCTGCCCCGGCCAGGGCCAGGAGCCCGAGCCCCGTGACATAGAGGATCCCCACATAGGCCTGGAGACGGGGGCTATAGTGGATAGCGCTGGCCGCCATGGTGATCGGCACGACCCAGATTCCGGGAAAGACCGAGAAGAAGCTCCCGGGAATGCCCAGGACCCAGTGGCTGTAGCCGAGATTGATGAAGACCAGCAGGGCATCGAGGGTCGCCGTGAGACCCGGGAGCCAGGCCACGGCGATGCGCCGCGAGGCCAGCCAGGCGCTGCCGAGCCCGACGATTCCGAGGAGCGAGAGGGTCATCTCGGCCGCGCGAATCTGGTGGACGACGATCAGGTTGTCCCTCGGGACGTCCTCGGTCGCGATCAGGACCGTGATGAGAAGGAGCCCGGACACGACCACTCGGGCGAAGCCCGCCCGGCGCAGGGCCGCCACGTCCGCCTCGCGCATGAGCCGATCCGTGGCATCGCTCAAGGGACGCCTCGCCCCCAGGGTGCGGAGCGATGTCCAGGCGGACGAGACGCGGCTTTTCATAGGCACGGACTTCCATTCAGGTTAGACCGGGCCGCCTGCATGGCGATCCGTCGAAAACGCACGGCGGGGCCGCGGACTGGCCCGCCATGTCACCCGATTCTGGCACAACGATGCCGGGCCCGCGACAGACGAGGGGATAAAATTCATGAATGTGAAGCCCGGCGCCGAAAGCCTCGGCCCCATCGTGGTTTACGTGGATGCGGATGCCTGCCCGGTCAAAGCCGAGATCTACCGGGTCGCGGAGCGGCACGGCGTGGGCGTCTTCGTGGTGGCGAACAGCTTCCTGATGGTGCCGCAGAGCCCGCTGATCGAGCGGGTCCTCGTCGACGGCGGGTTCGATGCGGCGGACGACTGGATTGCCGCCCGCGCCCGGCGCGGCGCCGTTGTGGTGACGGCCGACATTCCGCTCGCTCATCGCTGCGTGACGGCCGGCGCCGACGTGATCGGCCCCACCGGAAAGCCCTTCACGGAATCTTCCGTCGGCATGGCGCTCGCGACCCGCAATCTGATGGAGGATCTGCGCGCCATGGGCACGGTCACGGGTGGCCCGAAGCCGTTTTCGGCGAAGGACCGCTCGGCGTTTCTCTCGGCGCTCGATCTCGCGATCGTGCGGCTCAGGCGGGCGGGGTTTGGCGGAGCTTCTCCTTGAAGGCGGAGAAGTTCTCCGGCGTCAGCGGGCCGATATGCTTGTGGCGGATGGTGCCGTCGGGGCCGACGATGAAGGTTTCGGGCACGCCGTAGACGCCCCAGTCGATGGAGGCGCGGCCTTTGGGATCGACGCCGACGGCCGAGAAGGGGTTGCCGAGCGTGCCCAGGAAGCGGCGGGCATTGTCCGGGTTGTCCTTCTGGTTGATGCCCACGACCCGGATCGACGGGTCCTTGGCGAGCTCTACGAGGAGCGGGTGCTCCTGGCGGCAGGGCGCGCACCAGGAAGCCCAGACATTCACGACCGTGACCTTGCCCTTGAGGTCCTCGTTGGAGAAGCCGGGCACCGGCTTGCCGTTCGCCAGGAGCCCTTCGAGGGGCGCGAGGCTGAAGCTCGGCGCGGGCTTGCCGACGAGCGCGGAGGGAATCTGCGAGGGGTCTCTTCCGGGAAGGAGGCTCGGAATGAACATTCCGCCCACGACCCCCGCGAAGATGAGCAGCGGCAGGATGAAGATCAGCCGCGAGCGCGGCGCGTTCGCCTCAGCCACGGCGCGACCTCCGGCCGGCGCCGCGGGCCTCGAGCTCCGCAAGGGCCCGCTGCTGCAAGCGATAGTCGAGCCAGGCGCGCAAGATCAGCCCGGCCACCACGAGGGCGGTGATCGCGTAGGCGCCGATGATGAAAGAGGCATGGGTCGTCATGTCAGGCGGCCTGAGCGTCGAGGCGCTCGGCCTCGAGGATCGTGAGGGTACGCACCCGGCGGCGCAGGATCTCGGTGCGCATGCCGGACAGGTGCAGCGTCATCCCGAGCAGGGTGAAGCCGAGGGCCATCACCAGGAGGGGGATCAGCATGGAGGAATGGATCGTCGGGCCGCCGAGGCGGAACACCGAGGCCGGCTGGTGCAGGGTGTTCCACCAATCGACTGAGAATTTCACGATAGGCAAGTTGACGGCGCCCACGAGGGTGAGGATCGACACCGCCCGGGCGGCGCGGCTCGGCTCCTCGATGGCGCGCCACAGGGCCATGATGCCGAGATAGATCAGCAGCATCACCAGCATGGAGGTAAGCCGCGCGTCCCATTGCCAGTAGGTGCCCCACATGGGCTTGCCCCAGAGCGAGCCGGTGACGAGGCAGATGAACGTGAAGGCGGCCCCGATGGGGGCGGCGGCCTTCTGCGAAACGTCCGCCAGGGGATGGCGCCAGACCAGGGTGCCGAGGGCCGAGGCCGCCATGGTCGCGTAGAAGAACAGGGAGAGCCAGGCGGCCGGCACGTGCAGGTACATGATCCGGACCGTCTCGCCCTGCTGGTAATCGGCCGGGGCCGTGAACCACGTCATGTAGAGCCCCACGCCCAGGGCCAGAGCCGCCGCGCCCGCCAGCCAGGGCAGCAGGCGGCCGCTATAGGCCATGAAGCGGGACGGGTTGGCGAGTTCGCGGATCATGGCACCGATGTAGCGGGCCACGCGGGCGGCTGCAACGAGTGGATTGCCGCAAGTTCGCTCCAAAGCTCCGCCATGCCTTCCCATGCCGGCGGACTTCATTACATATGGAACTTTATTACGGAGCGCCCATGCGGACATCTCTCGCGTTTGCCGCCCTTCTCGCCGGAGCGGGGCCGTGCCTGGCCGAGCCGCCGGTTCTGCGTTGGCCGGTGGCCTGCGAAATCGGTCGGACCTGCGTCGTTCAGCATTATCCCGACCGCGCCCCCTCGCCGGACGCGCAGGATTATGCCTGTGGAACGCTTACCTATGACGGCCATGACGGCACGGATATTCGCCTGCCGACCATGGCGGCGCAACGCGCCGGGGTCGATGTCCTTGCTGCGGCGGGAGGGATCGTGCTTCGCGTCCGTGACGGGGTCGAGGACAGGTCGGTCGCCGCGCGCGGACGGGCGAGCGTCGCGTCGCTGGAATGCGGCAACGGCGTCCTGATCGATCACGGGGACGGCTGGGAAACCCAGTACTGCCACATGGCGAAGGGCAGCCTCGCGGTTCAGCCGGGAGACGAGGTTCAGGCCGGAGGGCGGCTCGGGAAGGTAGGTCTTTCGGGCCTTACGGAATTTCCGCATCTGCACATCACGGTGCGCAAAGACGGAAAGGCCGTTGACCCCTTCGCCTTCGGCGCCGACCCGGCATCCTGCGGCGGCGGACATTCCCTCTGGGACGAGAGCCTCCGCGGCGCCCTGTCCTACGAGGCAGGGCATGTTCTCAACAAGGGCTTCGCTCCCGGACCGGTGACGATGGATTCCATCGAAGCCGGCGAGGCGGAGCGGGATGTTCCCAGCACCGGCTCTCCGGCGCTCGTCGCTTTCGTGCGGACGATCGGCCTGAAGGGCGGGGACATGCAGGAGCTGGTCCTGTTCGACCCCGACGGACGGCCGGTTGCCCGCAACGGGGCGCCACCCCTCGACCGGGCAAAGGCGCAGTGGATGATGTTCACGGGCTTCAGGCCCCCGGCCGGCGGTTTCCGCCCCGGCCTCTACCGCGCCGTCTATCGCGTGACCCGCAACGGCAGGCCGGCCCTCGAACAGGCCTTCGGCATTCAGCTGCGGCCCTAAGGGCGGCCCCGCTCATTCACTCGAGCGCAGGGCCGCCGCCGCTCCGACCGTCCCGACCACGGCGGCGACCAGGGTCAGGGCGACGAGGATCAGGAACGGCGTCGCGAAGGGGATGGTGCCGCCGGTTGCCGCGTTGGCGGCCGAAACCCCGAAGATCAGGGTCGGGATCATGAAGGGCAGCACCAGGATGGCGAGGATCAGCCCGCCGCGCCGCAGGGAGGCCGTGAGCGCGGCCCCGACCGCGCCGACGAAGGTGAGCGCCGGGGTGCCGACCAGAAGGGTCGCCACCATGGCCAGCATGGCGTCCGGCGTCAGGGCGACCAAGAGCCCGAAGAACGGGGCGGCGAGCGCCAGGGGCAGGCCCGTCACAAGCCAATGGGCCGTCACCTTGGCGAGCACCACGGCCTCCAGGGGCGCGGGCGACAGGCGCAGGAGGTCGAGGGAGCCGTCCTCCTGGTCCGCCTGGAACAGGCGGTCGAGGCCGATGAGAGTGGCGAGCAGGGCGGCGATCCAAAGGATGGCCGGGCCGATCCGCGACAGGAGGTTGAGGTCCGGCCCGAGCGCAAAGGGGATCATCGTCACGATGGACAGGAAGAACACGAGCCCCATCAGCCCGGAGCCGCCGACGCGGGCCGCGAGCTTCAGGTCGCGGATCAGGAGAGCCAGGAAGGCACGCATCAGAGGACGTCTCCGGACCGGAAGGGCTCGGGCGCGGGGGCGCTCCGCTCGATCCGGATCTCCCGGGCGCCGTCGAGGGCCAGGGGCTGGTGGGTGGTCGCCACGACGATGCCGCCGGAGGCCCGGTGCTCCTCGATGAGCCGGCGCAGGACCTCCTGCGAGGCGGTGTCGAGGGCGGCAGTCGGCTCGTCCAGGAGCCAGAAGGCCCGGCGGGCGACGAGGAGGCGCGCCAGGGCCACCCGGCGCCGCTGGCCGGCCGACAGATAGGCAACCGGCAGCCCGGCCGCATGGGCGAGGCCGAGGGCCGCCAGGGCCTCCCGGGGCGTCAGCGCCGGGTCTCCAAGGAAGTCGCGTGCGAAGGCCAGGTTCTCCTCGGCCGTCAGGGCAGCCTTGAGGGCATCCCGGTGGCCCACATGGTGGAGGCATTCCGGCAGGGTGCGCTCGCCCGCCCCGGTCAGGGCCAATGTGCCGCCGGCCGGCGCGAGGCGCCCTGCCAGGATGTCGAGCAGGGACGATTTCCCGGCCCCGTTGCGGCCGAGGACCAGGAGGGCGTCGCCCGGTCGGAGCGCGAACGAGACCCCCTCGAAGATGCGGCGCTCGCCCCGGCTGCAGGCCAGATTCTCCACATGAAGCTGCAAGCCCGCCGCTCCTAGACCGCTGCCGCGCCGACGAAGAGGCCGATATTCCGCGGCATCCGGTTTCCGGTTTTTGGCATCCTGCCCTCAATCCACCCCAGAATGGTTCTAATCCGTGTAGCGGGGTCGTAGGAAATGATCTATACCACCCTCGGCTGCGCCGCGCGCCATGGCGTCCAATCCGCTTCGCGCGCTTCTCCCCTGTCCGGGCGCCCCCGGAGCGGCGCGCGCTTATCGCGCTTTCGGCCGAACAACCTGTTCGTAACCCAAATGCACGCGAGGATTCGCCGTGACGCTCTCCAATAGCTTCAATGCCCGCCAGACCATGACGGTGGGCGACAAGACCTACACCTATTATTCTCTCGCGGAAGCGGAGAAGAACGGTCTCAAGGGCATTTCGCAGCTGCCCTTTTCCATGAAGGTCCTCCTCGAGAACCTGCTCCGCTACGAGGACGGCCGCACCGTCACCAAGGCCGACGTGGAGGCCGTGGCTGACTGGCTCAACAACCGTGGCAAGGCCGAGAAGGAAATCGCCTATCGCCCGGCCCGCGTGCTCATGCAGGACTTCACGGGCGTCCCGGCCGTGGTGGACCTCGCGGCCATGCGCGACGCCATGAAGAGCCTCGGCGGCGACCCGCGCAAGATCAACCCGCTCGTGCCGGTGGATCTCGTCATCGACCACTCGGTGATCGTCGACGAGTTCGGTACCCCCCGGGCCTTCGACCGTAACGTTGAGCTGGAATACCAGCGCAACGGCGAGCGCTACCGCTTCCTGAAATGGGGCCAGAGCGCCTTCGAGAACTTCTCCGTGGTGCCTCCGGGCACCGGCATCTGCCACCAGGTGAACCTGGAGTTCCTGTCTCAGACCGTCTGGACCCGCCGGGATACGGCGGCCGGCGAGTTCGACGTGGCCTATCCGGACACCCTGGTCGGCACCGATTCGCACACCACCATGGTCAACGGCCTCGCGGTGCTGGGCTGGGGCGTGGGCGGCATCGAGGCGGAGGCCGCCATGCTCGGCCAGCCGATCTCCATGCTGATTCCCGAGGTGATCGGCTTCAAGCTCACGGGCAAGCTGCGCGAGGGTGTGACGGCTACCGACCTGGTGCTCACGGTCACGCAGATGCTGCGCAAGAAGGGCGTGGTCGGCAAGTTCGTGGAATTCTACGGCCCCGGCCTCAACGACATGACGGTGGCGGACCGTGCCACCATCGGCAACATGGCCCCCGAATACGGCGCGACCTGCGGCTTCTTCCCCATCGACCAGCGCACCGTCGACTACCTGCGCACCACGAGCCGCACGGACGAGCGCGTCGCTCTCGTGGAGGCTTATGCCAAGGCGCAGGGCATGTGGCGCACGGCCGAGACGCCGGATCCGGTCTTCACCGACACCCTCGAGCTCGACCTTGCCGACGTGGTTCCCTCGCTCGCCGGCCCCAAGCGCCCGCAGGACCGGGTGACGCTCGATACGTCCAACGCCGAATTCCGCAACGCGATGGAGAAGGAATTCCGCAAGGCCGCCGAGATCGGCAAGCGCGTGAAGGTCGATGATGCCAATTTCGACCTCGGCCACGGCGACGTGGTGATCGCAGCGATCACCTCCTGCACCAACACCTCGAACCCGAGCGTGATGATCGGCGCGGGCCTTCTCGCCCGCAACGCGGTGCAGAAGGGCCTGAAGGCGAAGCCCTGGGTGAAGACCTCCCTCGCCCCCGGCTCGCAGATCGTCGCCGAGTATTTCGAGAAGGCCGGCCTGCAGAAAGACCTGGACGCCCTCGGCTTCAACCTCGTCGGCTTCGGCTGCACCACCTGCATCGGCAATTCGGGTCCGCTGCCCGAGAACGTCTCCAAGGCGATCAACGACAACGACCTCGTGGCCGTGTCGGTGCTCTCCGGCAACCGCAACTTCGAAGGCCGCGTAAACCCCGACGTGCGGGCGAACTATCTCGCGTCCCCGCCGCTCGTGGTGGCCTATGCGCTCGCCGGCACCATGCTGACCGACCTCACCACCGAGCCTCTCGGCACGGGTTCGGACGGCAAGCCGGTCTATCTCAAGGACATCTGGCCCTCCTCGGCGGAGGTGCAGGAGTTCATCGACCGCACGATCACGAGCGAGCTGTTCAAGACCCGCTACGCGGACGTGTTCACGGGCGACGAGAACTGGAAGAAGGTCACGGTGGAACCGGGCCTCACCTTCGAGTGGGACATCGGTTCGACCTATGTGCAGAACCCGCCCTATTTCGAGGGCATGACCAAGGAACCGAAGCCCGTCACGGACATCGTGAACGCGCGCATCCTCGGCCTCTTCCTCGACTCGATCACTACGGACCACATCTCGCCCGCCGGTAACATCCGGGTGAACTCGCCTGCCGGCCAGTACCTGCAGGAGCACCAGGTCGCGGTGGCCGACTTCAACCAGTACGGCACCCGTCGCGGCAACCACGAGGTGATGATGCGCGGCACCTTCGCCAATATCCGCATCAAGAACCAGATGGTGAAGGACGAGACCGGCAACGTGGTGGAAGGCGGCTACACCATCCATCAGCCCTCCGGCGAGCGGATGTTCATCTATGACGCCGCCATGCGCTACCAGGACGAGGGCGTGCCGCTCGTGGTCCTGGCCGGCAAGGAATACGGCACCGGCTCGTCCCGCGACTGGGCGGCCAAGGGCACGAACCTGCTCGGCGTGCGCGCCGTGGTTGCCGAGAGCTTCGAGCGCATTCACCGCTCGAACCTAGTCGGCATGGGCGTGGCGCCGTTCGTGTTCGAGGGCGACACCTCGTGGAAATCGCTCGGCCTGAAGGGCGACGAGACGGTCACGATCCACGGGCTTGCGGAAGGCCTGAAGCCGCGCCAGCGCATGGAGATGGAAGTCACCTCCGCCGACGGCACCGTGAAGAAGGTTCCGCTGGTCTGCCGCATCGATACGCTCGACGAGCTGGAATACTTCCGCAACGGCGGCATTCTCCAGTACGTCCTGCGCCAGCTCGCGGCGTAAGTTTCCGGCTGCCGCACAAAACACAGGGCCCGCCCCCTCGCCGGGGCGGGCCCTTTTTCATGTCCTTGCGACTCTCGTCGGTGAAAGGGTTACGCCGCCTGCAGGGCCCGGCGCACCGCGGTTTCGGCTGCGGCGGTCGCTTCCTTGCGGTTGCCGTTGAACGGAATCGGCTCGCCCCAGGTCACGGTCACGTCGAGGGGATGGCCCTCGAGGAAGATGCCGAGATGGGGCCCAAGCTCCATGTCGCCGTACCAGGCGATGAAGGGCCGCTCGCGACGGGTCACGGGCAGGCCGTCGCGGCGCGTATAGGCGATCGCGAGGGGCTGGAGAAAAACCTGCTCCACGCTGTCGTGCATGAGCGCGGTCTGGGCTGCGCCGACCAGGGAGGAGCGGAAGGGCAGGAGCCGGTTGCCGTCGCTCGTGGTGCCCTCGGCGAAGAGCACGATGGTCTCGCCCTTCACGAGCCGGTGCGCGAGGGCGTCGTTGACCTCCGCAGTCGCCTTCCGGCGCTGCCGGTCGATGAAGACGGAGCGCTGCAGCCGGGCCAGGAGCCCGACCACAGGCCAGCCTTCGATCTCCGACTTGGCGATGAACGACAGGGGATGAAGGGAGCCGATGACCGGAATGTCGAGCCAGGACACGTGATTCGCCACCACGAGGGTGGCGGCGCTCCCAGGCGCGCTTCCCTTCTCGGTCACGCGCACGCCGAAGAGCCACAGCAGGATCCGGTGGAACCGCAGGGGTAGCCGGTGCAGGATCGGCCAGTTCCAGCGCAGCGCAAGCATCTGCAGCGGGATGAGGACAATCGCCACAAGCCCCAGGAGGGCGAGCCTGAAAAAGGCGCCGATCCGCCTCACGCGTCATCCTTGTCGAGAGGCACCGCGTAGAGCTCGAGCCGGTGATAGACGACCCGGTAGCCGAGTCTGCGGGCGATCTCGGTCTGCAGGGCCTCGATCTCGTCCGAGTGGAACTCGATCACGTCCCCGGTCTCCAAATTGATGAGGTGGTCGTGGTGCTCGCGCGCCGCCTGCTCGTAGCGAGAGCGGCCGTCGCGGAAATCGAGCCGCTCGATGATTCCCTTCGTCTCGAAGAGCTTCACGGTCCGGTACACGGTCGAGAGGGAAATGCGGTCGTCCACGGCAGCGGCGCGGCGGTGCAACTCCACCACGTCCGGATGGTCGGCGGCATCGTCCAGGATACGGGCGATGGTCCGGCGCTGGCCGGTCATGCGAAGGCCCTTCTCGCGGCAGGCCCGCTCGATCGCGTCGGATCGCCGGACCCGTGCCGATTTGCTGTTCCGTTCCGCCAAGATTGCACTCCTGCAGATGCTTATAGGGGAGCCGCCGGGTCGGGGCTATAGGTCCCGCGTCATGGTCAGGGCCGTCGCCCGCGTGCCGTCCTCCTTGAGATAATAGCCGGGCCGGCGGCCGGTCTCCCGGAAGCCGCGGCCGCGATAGAGCTTCAGCGCCGGAAGGTTCCCGTCTTCCACCTCCAGGTGGACCTGGCGCACGCTCCGGCGCGACAGCGCGTCCAGATGGGCGTCGAGGAGCCGGCCGGAATGGCCCCGGCCCCGCTCCGCCGGCGCAATCGCGATGGTGAGGATCTCGGCCTCGTCGAGGACAATCCGGGACAGGACGAAGCCGCTGGGCTGGGCGGAGCGGCCGACGAAGAGCCCGTCCGCCGCGTGGGCGCGCTCGCCCAGGAGGCGGGCGAAGTCGAGGCTGCTCCAGGGCCGCGCGAAGGCGCTCTCATGGATGGCCGCAAGCCGTCCCGCGGTCTCTGTCCCGATGGGAGCGATGCGGATGCCCGGCGGGCGCAGGAAGCGGTCGAGGACGCTCATCGGGCGGACCCTCTCACCGCCGGGCGATTCGCGCCCCGTCCTGCGGCTTGGCGTCGGGCTCGCGCAGATAGAGGGGCTTGGGCAGAGCCTGGGCCGGATCGGCCATGGCGCCGAGCCTCGCCACCCAGGCGATGTCGGGGCCGGGCGCCTGGTCGCAGACCGCGACCTCGACCCCTTGAGCCCGCGCCTCGATCGCCAGAGCCTCGGCGGCCGTGCCGGCCACCAGGAGCGGGCCGGACCCGAGGAGGCGGATCACCTCCCGGTAGCCCATCAGCCCCGGCGGGATGATGACGCGCCCGCCTGCCCCGATGGCCTGGACATAGATCTGCCCGTGCTTGGCATCGATGGCGGCCGTGAAGAGCCCCCGCCGCTCCCCGGCCATGAGAGGCGCCAGGAAGGCCGAGAGAGTCGCGACGCCGACCACCGGAATGCCGGTCGTGAGCCCGATGGCCCGGGCGGCCGCGATGCCGACGCGCAGGCCCGTATAGCTGCCGGGGCCGACCGTCACGGCGACCCGGCTCAGGGCCCCGAAGCCGCCATCCACCTGGGACGTCACCCGGTCGATCAGGGGCAGCAGGGCCTCGGCATGGCCGCGCTCCATGGGAATGGTCTCGCGCGCGAGCAGTTCGGACCGGCCTGACTCGAAAAGGCAGGCCGAGCAGGCGCCGAGCGCGGTGTCGATGGCAAGGATGCGCAACCTTCGTCTCCGTCTGATCCGGTCTCTTTAGAGCAAGAGTATCACGGGAGGGAATGGGTTTTCGGCCGCAATGCCTTTTACATCTCCCCTAGGGAGAGGTCGGGGTGGAGCAGGGGCGGCGGAGTTGTGCGGTAGAGAGCTTGCGCGTGACAGAGACGAAGCGCAACCTGTTTCCCTCCCCCTTGTGGGGAGGGATTAAGGGTGGGGGTGTGAGCGCTAAGTTCTAAGATTTCAGCGCCGACACCCCCACCTCCAACTCCTCCCCACAAGGGGGAGGAGGGTAGGGCGGCGCTTCCCATGAGCACTCGGATCCGTGGGGAGGAGAGTATGTCGGCACTTCCCACAAACACCCGAGATCTGGGGAGCGGAGCAGCTCTAAAATCACCTCTTACCCCTCCAGAGCGATCCCGCCATAGCCGATGAGTTCCGCAAAGATGGCGGCCGCGACGCCGAGGGTGACGAGGACGAGGCCGGTCACGAAGATGCGGATGGCGCGCTCGTAGCGGGCGCGGACGAGGGATTCGATCGACAGAAGGTCGATCAGGGCCTTGATCTGCAGCACGATGCCGAGCGTGATGGCGATGACCGCGAAGACGTCGGACCTGGTCCATTCCCCGGGCAGCCCGCCCCAGCGGCTGAGAAATCCGAGCGAGAAACCGAGCACGACGCTGATCGCCGTGAGCGAACCGCTGCGGAAGATCGCGTCGATCCTCGGCGGATGGACAGGCTCGTCCTGTGTCTTGTCGACCATGGGAATCGCCTCGCGCGGCGGGCCCGGCACGTCGGAACGCCCGCTTCCGGCCGCAGGGCAATTCTATCGCGGATGCGCGGCTCGGGCAGCGCTCTCTGCCTGCCGCATTGGAGGTAGAAGAGGCGCTCAGGCGATCCGGCAGAACTCGTCGAAGGAGAAGCGCGGCTGGCGGGGATGGAGTTTTTCCCTGAGGCCGTAGCCGAGATTGATCAGGAAATTGGACTTGATCCGGCCGTCCGGAAAGAAGGCGGCGTCGACGCCCTTGCGGTCGAAGCCCGACATGGGCCCGCAATCGACCCCGAGCGCCCGGGCCGCCAGGATCAGGTAGGCGCCCTGGAGGCTCGAATTGCGGAAGGCCGTCTCCTCGATGGCCTTGGGCTTACCGGCGAACCAGCTTGGGGCATCGGGGCTGTTGGGGGCGAGGAAGCCGAGCTTCTCGTAGAATTCCGTGTCGTAGGCCACGATGGCGGTCGCGGGCGCGCTCATGGTCTGGCGCACGTTGCCCTCGTCGAGATGCGGGCGCAGCTTCTCCTTGGCATCAGCCGACACCACGAAGACGAACCGGCCAGGGGACGAATTGGCGCTGGTCGGCCCGAGCTTGGCGAGATCCGCGATGGCCCGGAGCGTTTCCGGCGCGAGCGGCCGGTCCTCCCACCAGCGGAAGGTGCGGGCCTCGCGGAAAATCTGGTCGATGGCATCGTCGGGCAGGGCAGGCACGGAGGGCTCCAAAGAAAAAGCGCGGCCTTTTCGGCCGCGCCTTGAATTCTAGAGCATTCCGCGCCGGATCAAACGGCCTGGACCTCGCGCACGTCCGGCAGGAAGTGGCGCAGCAGGTTCTGGATGCCGTGCCGCAGGGTCGCCGTGGAGGAGGGGCAGCCGGAGCAGGCGCCCTTCATGACGAGATAGACCGTCCCGTCCTTGTAGCCGCGGAACGTGATGTCGCCCCCGTCGCCCGCCACGGCCGGGCGGATGCGGGTCTCGAGCAGCTCCTTGATGGTCGCGACCGTGGGCGCATCCTCCTCGTCGAAGAACTCCTCCCCGTCCTCCATGTCGACCGCATGGCCCTCGGTGAAGAGCGGCGCGCCGGTCATGAAATGCTCCATGATCGCGCCCAGGATGGCGGGCTTCAGGTGCTGCCACTCACCGTCCCCCTTGGTGACGGTGATGAAATCGTAGCCGAAGAAGACCCCGGTGACGTCCGGCACGGCGAAGAGCCGCTCCGCGAGCGGGGACACATAAGCCTGGTCGGCGCTGCGGGCCTCGAAGGTCCCCTCGGGCATCACGACGCGGCCGGGCAGGAATTTCAGGGTGGCGGGGTTGGGAGTGGCTTCGGTCTGAATGAACATCGGTCTTTCCTCTGCGCCGGTTCAAGGCCGGCCGAGCGGTGGAAGCCCGGAAGTGGGCTTGGAATCGTTCTAACAGGTTCTGCCCCGGATGTGGAATGGGAGCGGGGCGATTCCAAGGGCGGCGGGCGCATGGGTGACGTTCCGGTCCTGCGCCCCGTCATTCCGGGGCCGCGTCAGCGGAGCCCGGAACCCATAACCACCAGCATTTCAGAATAAGGTCTTACGATAATTGCTGCGCCCTATCCTGCACCGTCAGCGTTTATGGGTTCCGGGCCCAGCGCTGCGCGCTGTCCCGGAATGACGGAGGAGGAAAGAGCGCCAGCTGTGAGGAGAATCACCCCGCCAGGGCGTCGATTTCCTCGTCGGTCAGGCTGCCGGGCACGATGACGATGGGGACCGGGAAGGTGGAGGCGGCCTTGCCGGCCAGGGTCGAGACCAGGGGGCCCGGGCCATCCTTGCCGGTGCCGGCGGCCAGAACCAGGAACGAGATGTCCTCGTCCTCGCCGATGAGCCGGATGATCTCCTCGGCCCGGGGGCCGACCCGGATCGCCAGTTCCGGCTCGACGCCGGCGGCGCTGCGGGCCTCGCCGGCGGCGGCCTCGAGGCGCTTGCGGGCTTCCTCCCGCGCCTCCTCGATCATGGCCTCGCCGACGCCGATCCACTCGAAATTGGCGGGCGGGTCGACCACCGCGAGCATGATCATGCTCGCGCCCGTGCGCGCCGTGCGCCGGGCCGCGAAGTGGATGGCGCGGGAGCATTCCGTCGTCTTGTCGACCACCACCATGAATTTCGGTCGGTGGCCGGCTTCATAGGATTGGCGCTTGCCGCTCACAGCCCGTCTCCCGAATCGTGTCCGGCGGTCTGCAGCTTAGCGTGCCCGCACGAATCCGACGATATCCCTGACCGCGTCCATGGTCTGGGCCGCGAGCACGCGGGCCCGGTCCGAGCCCTGGCCTAAGACCTGCTCGATATGGCCGGGATCGGCCATGAGGCGACGCATCTCGTCCGCGATGGGCGAGAGCTTCGCCACCGCCACGTCCACGAGGGCCGCCTTGAAGCCCGAGAACTGCGCGCCGCCATGGTCGCGCAGCACGTCGGCGGGCGTCGAATCGGTGAGCGCCGCGTAGATCGCCACCAGGTTATCGGCCTCGGGACGGGTCTTGAGGCCCTCGACCTCCGACGGCAGGGGCTCGGGATCGGTCTTCGCCTTGCGGATCTTCTGCGCGATGGTGTCGGCGTCGTCCGTCAGGTTGATGCGCGAATAATCGGACGGGTCCGACTTCGACATTTTCTTCGAGCCGTCGCGCAGGGACATGACCCGGGTGGCAGGTCCGGCGATCAGGGGCTCGGTCAGGGGGAAGAATGCATCGCCGAAGCCGTAGGACGCGATCGATTCGGCGTAGTCGTTGTTGAACTTCTGCGCCACGTCGCGGGTCAGCTCCAGGTGCTGCTTCTGGTCCTCGCCCACCGGCACGTGGGTCGCCCGGTAGACCAGGATGTCGGCCGCCATGAGCATCGGATAGGCGAAGAGGCCGACCGACGCGTTCTCGCGGTCCTTGCCGGCCTTCTCCTTGAACTGGGTCATGCGGTTCGCCCAGCCCATGCGGGCGATGCAGTTGAACACCCAGGCGAGTTCCGCGTGCTGGGCCACCTGGCTCTGGTTGAACACGATGTGCTTCTGTGGGTCGATGCCGGCCGCCAGGAAGGCCGCCGTGACCTCGCGGATCTGCCGGTTCAGCTCCTTGGGGTCCTGCCACACCGTGATGGCGTGCATGTCCACGACGCAATAGATGCAATCGTGGGTCTCCTGCATGGTCACGAAGCGCTTGATGGCCCCGAGATAGTTTCCGAGGTGGAGATTGCCCGTCGGCTGAACGCCCGAGAACACGAGCTCCTTGAACTGCGCCATCCTTGTCGACTCCCACGCTTGTCGCGGCGGGCGTTATGACAGGGCCGGCCCACGATGCAAGCGGCTCTTTAAGGCTTTTTCGTCGCCAGCGCGAGATCCTCCGGGGTCACGGCCCCGAAGAGCCATGCGGCAGCCGCATAGGCCGCAAGGCCGCCGCCGCACAGGGCCGCGAGCCCCAGCGCCCCCGGCTGGGGCAGGAAGGCAAGCCCGCCGCCGAGCCCGAGACTCATGGCGCCGGTCGCCAGGGCGATCCGCAGAACCTGCCCGGCGAAGTCCCGCCCCAGGCGCCACAGGCCGGCCCGGCGCAGCAGGACGATAAGGGCGCCCGCATGGACGAGGCAGCCAAGGCTGATCCCGAGCGCGATCCCGCCCATGCCGAGAAGGAAGCCGAGAGCCGCGCCTGCCCCGGCGGTTGCCGCGAGCCCCGCGAGAGCCGCGAACAGGGTCCCGCGCAGGGCGCCCCGGGCGAAGAGGGTCTGGCTCAGAACCTTGCCGAGGGTCGCGAAGGGGAGCCCCGCGCTCAGGCCCGCGAGCACCAGGGCGGTGCCGTTGACGTCCTCCGCCGCGAAGGCACCGCGCCGGAACAGAACGGCCGCGATGGGCTCGGCCAGGATTGCCAGGGCGGCGGCGGCCGGCAGGGCGAGGAGAAGCGCGAGGGCGAGCGCCCGGTTCTGGGCTGCCACGAGGGCCTCGACGCCCGCATGGCGGTGACGGGCCGCGAGTTCGGGCAGAAGCACGCTCCCTGCGAGCGCCGCTATGAGCCCGAGGGGGAGCTGCATCACCCGCTCGGCATAGTAGAGCCAGGACACGCCGGAGGGCCAGAACGAGGCGATCTGGGTTCCGGCAAGGACGAAGAGCTGCACGGCGCCGCTCGCGAAGAGCGCCGGCAGGCCCGCGCGCAGCAGGGTCTTCAGAGCCGGCGAGAGGGTGGGACGGCGCAGCCGCACCGGCCTGTCGGGGCCGCGCAGGAGGGCCGCCGCGATGATGGCGAGCTGCAGGAGCCCCGCCGCGCTGGACGCTAGGGCGAGCCAGGCGGCCTCCCGCTCGGGCGCAAGGGACAGGCGGCCGAGCCCGAGGAGGGTGAGGATCAGTCCCCCGTTGACCACGAGCGGCGCCAGGGTCGCGACCCCGTAGCGGCGATGCATGTTGAGAAAGGCGGCGCCGACGGAGGCCAGGGTCACGCCGAACACCGCCGGAAAGGCGAGGCGGGTATAGAGCGCCACCAGGCCGAGGGTCTCCTCGGTGCCGAGGCCCGGCGCCAGGAGGAGTGCGATCGGGCCCGCCGCCACCTCGACCAGGGCCACGAGACCGAGGAGCAGGAGCGCCAGAATGGTCGTGACGTCGCCCGCGACCCGCGCGGCCTCGGCCGGCTCCAGCCGCCCCAGCACGGGCACCAGGGCCGGGTTGAGGCCACCCTCGGCGACGACCCGGCGCACCAGGTTCGGCAGGCGGAAGGCCGCCAGGAAGGCGTCCGCCACGGGCCCGGCTCCGAGCACCTGCGCAAACAGGATGTCCCGCGCGAAGCCGAGCACCCGGGACGCGACGGTGCCGAGGCCGACCAGGAGGGAGGAGCGCAGGAGCGACATGAGGGCCGCGCTTAATGCCTCGCGGGCCGATTGTCCAAGGAACGAAGGGATAAGGGAACGAAGGATGAGGCCCGGCGCTCCATGCAACAAGTGGGGGAATCGGGCGTTTGTCCTCCATTGTCCGGGCCGAGGCCCGAAGCGTCCCATCCGACCGTTCCACAACAAGGGGCCCGACGTGACGGGGTCGTCCCTCCCGGCGGGGAGGGTAAGGGAGGCCATCATGGCAGACGAAATCCAGGGCGTGAGGCTGCAGGTCGCCAATGCGCGGCCGGAGGATGCGGGGCGCGGCGTCGCGCGGATCGGCCAGAAGGTGCTGGCCGAGCTCGGGCTTCACGAGGGCCAGGCCGTCGAGATCATCGGCAAGCGGCACACCACCGCCATCGCGGTCCCGCCCTATCCGGAGGACGAGGGTCTCAACATCATCCGCCTCGATGGTCTTCAGCGCGTCAATGCCGGGGTCGGCAGCGGCGACCATGTGGAGATCCGCCGGGCCGAGGTGCGGCCTGCCACCCGCGTGGTGCTCGCGCCCGCCCAGAAGAACGTGCGCCTGCAGGGCTCGGGCGATGCTTTGCGCCGCACCTTCTTTCGCAGGCCGCTCGCGGCCGGGGACGTGATCTCCACCTCCATCTATTCGCCCCGCGCCGCCGACCCGCGCCTTCCGGAGGAGCTGCGCGGCCTTCTGAACATTCCGGCCTACGGCCTGCAGGAGATCCGCCTCGTGGTGGTGTCCACCCAGCCCCGCGGCATCGTCCAGGTGACGGAGCAGACCGAGGTGGAGCTGCGGCCGCAATTCGAGGAGCCGAAGGAGGCGCGCCGGGCCGACGTGACCTATGACGATATCGGCGGCCTCGGGAACACGGTCGATCAGGTGCGCGAGATGGTCGAGCTTCCCTTGCGCCATCCGGAGCTGTTCCAGCGCCTCGGCATCGATCCGCCGAAGGGCGTGCTCCTCTACGGGCCGCCCGGCACCGGCAAGACGCTCCTCGCCCGCGCGGTCGCGAACGAGACGGAGGCGCAGTTCTTCCACATTGCCGGGCCCGAGATCATGGGGCGCCATTACGGGGAATCCGAGCAGCGGCTCCGGGAGGTCTTTCAGGAAGCGCAGCAGAATGCGCCGGCCATCATCTTCATCGACGAGATCGACAGCATCGCGCCCAAGCGCGAGGAGGTGACCGGGGAGGTGGAGCGGCGCATCGTGGCGCAGCTCCTCACCCTCATGGACGGCCTGGAGCCGCGGCAGAACATCGTGGTCATCGGCGCCACCAACCGGCGCGAGGCCATCGACGAGGCCCTGCGCCGGCCGGGGCGCTTCGACCGGGAGATCGTCATCGGCGTGCCGGACGAGCCGGGGCGGCGCGAAGTGCTCGCCATCCACACCCGCGGCATGCCGCTTGCCGAGGACGTGGACCTCGACGAGATCGCCCGCACCACCTACGGCTTCGTGGGGGCGGACCTCTCGGCCCTCGCCCGGGAGGCGGCCATGGATTCGCTCCGCCGGATCCTGCCGGACGTGAACCTGAAGGAGGGAATCCCCGCCGAGATCCTGGAGAAGCTGCAGGTCACCCGGGCCGATTTCATGAGCGCCCTGAAGCGGGTCCAGCCCTCCGCCCTGCGCGAGATCATGATCCAGGTTCCGAACGTGACCTGGAACGACATCGGCGGCCTGGAGGAGGCCAGGACGCGTCTTCGGGAGGGCGTGGAGTTGCCCCTCAAGAGCCCGCAGGCCTTCCGGCGCCTCGGCATCCGCCCGGCCAAGGGCTTCCTGCTCTTCGGCCCGCCCGGCACGGGCAAGACCCTGCTGGCCAAGGCGGTGGCGCGGGAGGCGCAGGCCAATTTCGTGGCCACGAAATCCTCCGACCTCCTATCCAAGTGGTACGGCGAATCCGAGCAGCAGGTTTCGCGCCTCTTCGCCCGTGCCCGGCAGGTGGCCCCGACCGTGATCTTCATCGACGAGATCGATTCGCTCGTGCCCGTGCGCGGCGGCGGGCTCGGGGAGCCGGCCGTCACCGAGCGGGTCGTCAACACGATCCTGGCCGAGATGGATGGGCTCGAAGAGCTTCAGGGCGTGGTGGTCATGGCCGCCACGAACCGGCCGAACCTGGTGGACCCGGCGCTCCTGCGGCCGGGACGCTTCGACGAGCTGATCTATGTGTCGGTGCCGGACGCCAAGGGACGGCGCCACATCCTTGGCATCCACACCAAGGACATGCCGCTCGCCGACGACGTGGACCTCGACAGCCTCGCCGAGCGCACGAACCGCTTCACGGGCGCGGATCTCGAGGACCTGACCCGCCGTGCCGGCCTCCTGGCCCTGCGGGAATCCATCGACGCCGAGACGGTAACGCGGGCCCATTTCGATCAGGCGCTGCGGGAGACCCGGGCCTCCGTCACGCCCGAAATGGAGCGCGAATACGAGGAGATCCTGCGCACCCTCAAGCAGGAGGGACCGCAGCGCCAACCCATCGGGTTCATGCCGGTCCGCCAGGCGGCCGAATAGAAAAGTGTCAGCGCGAGAAGCGCTGCGCCGTGAAGGGCTTGGGGCTGACGGGGCCGGGGCGTCCGGAGATCAAGGCCGCGGCCATCCCGGCCGTGACGGCTGCCTGGGTCAGGCCGTGATGGCCGTGTCCGAAGGCATAGACGATCCGGCGGTCGGCCGAGGCGGGGCCGATCACCGGCAGCGAATCGGGAATCGAGGGCCTGAACCCCATCCAACGCTTCGCCGGGCGCATGTCGTCGAGATGCGGCAGGAAGCGTTTGAGCCGCTGCACGACGGCCTCGGTGCGGCGATGGTTCGGCGGCGCCTCAATGCCCGCGAATTCCACCGCGCCGCCGACCCGGTCGCCGCTGTCGAGGGGCGACGTGACGAAACCCTCGCCCTCGTACATGACGGGGCGCTCCAGCCTGAAGGTCCCGGCCGGGAAGGTGGCGTTGTAGCCCCGCTCCGTATCGAGCGGGATCCGGTCCCCCAGCTGTTCGGCCAGGGGCCGCGACCAGATCCCGGCCGCGATCACCACGCGGTCGGCCACAAGATCCGCCGCTTCGCCGTCCGTGCGGACATGCACGGCATTGTCGCTGAAGGTGACAGCGACGGCCTGCGCGGCCACGTGGACGGCACCCCGTGCCAAAGCGAGCCTGAGGAGATCCGCCGCGAGAACCGCCGGATCGGAGACGTGGCACATCTCGGGATAGAGAACGGCCGCCCCCACGTTGTTCAGGGCGGGCTCGAGCCGGGCCACGTCCTCCGGCCCGAGGGCCTCGACCGCGATGCCATAGGCGCGCTGCCGGTCGAAGAGCTCGGCGGATGCCGTGAAGGCGCCGCGGTCCCGCCACACCGTCAGGAGGCCCTTTTCCCGCAGGTGGCCCGAAAGGCTTAAAGAGTCGAGCAGTGCCCGCCAGGCGGGCAGGGCCTCGGCGTTGATGGACCGGATCGCCTCCATGCTCGCGGCGATGCGGCCCGGCGAGGAGGCCTGCACGAAGCGCAACAGCCAGGGCGCCAGGGCCGGAAGGTAGCCCGGCCTGATGCTGAGGGGGCCGAGCGGATCCGTGAGCCAGCGCGGCAGGTTCCGCCAGACCTTGGGCGAGGCCAGGGGCATGATGTCCGTGTGAGCGATCCACCCGGCATTGCCGTCGGTGGGCCGGCCCGTCTTGCCGCCCGGGTCCACGAGCGTGACCGCATGCCCCTCGTCAAGGAGCGCATGGGCGGTCGCGAGGCCGACGATGCCCGCGCCGACGATCGTGATACGCATGGTGGACCTCACGGGCAGGCAGGCCCGGCCGTCTGCCGGTCGACCACCTGGAAGCCGTGGGCGAAGGGGTCGCGGTCGTCGATTACGATGGTGTTGAAGCCGGTCACCCGCGCCCATCCGGCGATGGACGGGATGATGGCATCCCGGTCGCCCACCTTGGCGCGGCCCTCGATCCGGCCCGTGAAGGTCGAGCCGATGATGCTCTCATGCACGAAGGCGTCGCCCTCCTTCAGGTCCCCGCGGGCGGCGAGCTGCGCCATGCGTGCGGAGGTGCCGGTGCCGCAGGGGGAACGGTCGATGGCCTTGTCGCCGTAGAACACCGCGTTGCGGGCCGTGCCGCCCGGCGTCTGCGCCTTGCCGGTCCACATCACGTGGGTCAGCCGGTCGATGGCCGGATTGGTCGGATGGGCGATTTTGTGGCGGGCATTGAAGGCCTGGCGCAGCTTCGGGCTCCAGCGCAGGACGTCGGACGGGTCGACGGCCGAGAGGTCCTCGTAAAGCGCCTGCGGCTCCACGATGGCGTAGAAATTGCCCCCATAGGCCACGTCCACCGTGAGGGTGCCGAGGCCCTCCACGTCGACCTCGTAGCCCGTGCCGTAGAGGAAGGACGGTACGTTGGTAATGCGCACGCTGTCCACGAAGGGGCCGTTCTGCTCGTAGCGCGCTTCCACGAGGCCGGCCGGCGTGTCGAGCCGCAGGAGGCCCGGGACCTTGGGATGGATCAGCCCGTTTTCGAGCGCGATGGTGACCGTCCCGATAGTGCCGTGTCCGCACATGGGCAGGCAGCCGGAGGTCTCGATGAACAGGATGCCCACGTCGCAATCGGGCCGCGTCGGCGGATAGAGGATCGAGCCCGACATCATATCGTGGCCGCGGGGCTCGAACATCAGCCCGGTGCGGATCCAGTCGTATTCCGCCAGGAAATGCTGGCGGCGGTCGAACATGGTCTCGCCCTGGAGGGTCGGGATGCTGCCGCCCGTCACCACGCGGACCGGATTGCCGCAGGTATGGCCGTCGATGCAGAAGAAGGTGTGCCGCGCCATGGATGCCGTCTCGAAGGCTTGCCGGGAGATCGCGAGGGTAGCGGCGGACGGGCGGGCGGTCGAGCCCGCTTATCGCCCGCCGGGAAACGGGTTCAGGCTGCGGGCTTGAGGCCGGTCTCGGGCAGGATGGGGCGCGACTTCAGGGCCTTGTCCATGATCGCCTCGACGACAGCGCGCTCCTCCGGGCTCAGGGCAAGCCGCGGCGGCCGAGTGAGGTCGGAGCCGCGCCCCATGATCTTCTCGCAGAGCTTGATGCATTGCACGAGGTCGGGCCGGGCATCGAGGTGAAGAAGGGGCATGAACCACTCGTAGAGCGGCATCGCTTCCGCATAGCGGCCGGCCTTGGCGAGGCGGAACAGGGTCTCGCCCTCGCGTGGGAAGGCATTGGACATGCCCGAGATCCAGCCCTGGGCGCCGAGCATCACGCTCTCCACCACCACGTCGTCGAGGCCCGCGAACATCGCGAAGCGGTCGCCCACCATGTTGCGCACATCCGTGAAGCGGCGGGTGTCGCCGGACGAATCCTTGAAGCACACGATGGTGTCGCAATCGGCCAGCGAGGCCAGGATCTCGGGCGTCACGTCGTTCTTGTAGATGGGCGGGTTGTTGTAGACCATCACGGGCAGGTCGGTAGCCTTGGAGACGGTGCGGAAATGCGCGGCCGTCTCGTGCGGCTTCGAGGAATAGACCAGCGCCGGCATCACCATGACGCCGTCGAGGCCGACCCGCGCGGCGTCCTTCGCCACATCGCACGCGAAGGCCGTGGTGAACTCGGCAACGCCGGCAATCACCGGAACCCGGCCGCGGGCGACCGCCTTGGCGGTCTCCATGACGGCGATCTTCTCGGCCCGGGAGAGCGAGGTGTTCTCGCCCACGGTGCCGCAGACGATGAGCCCGGACACTCCGTCCCGGATCAGGCCCTCGAGGACCTTGGCGGTCGCGTCGATGTCGAGGTCGAAATTCGGTTTGAACTGGGTGGTTACCGCCGGAAACACGCCTTCCCAGCCGATCGTCCTTGTCATGGATCCTGCTCCCGTCATGGCGGTTGAGATGCGATATTGTAGATTGTATAAAATCTGCCCTGTCAAGCCAATCCGCCCTGGAGCTGCTATGATCCGGCCCGAACGTTTCGCCTGGCCCCCTTGCGGGCCTTTCCGCCTCTTCATGCGCCGGTTCCTTTGCCGATGACCTTGAGCCCTCCGCCCGCACAGAAGCCGGCCCGGAAGACCCTCCAGCACCGGACGATCTCGGCAGCCGTCGCCGAGGAGCTGCGCCGGCGCATCGTCGACGGAGAATTCAAGGCCGGCTTCCAGCTGCGTCAGGATGCGCTGGCGACGGAATTCGCGGTCAGTCGTATCCCGGTCCGCGAGGCGCTGATGCAGCTCGAGGCGGAAGGGCTGGTGAAGATCCAGCCGCACCGGGGCGCCGTGGTGTCGGAGCTTTCTACCGAGGAGGTGGAGGAGCTCTTTGAGCTGCGCGCCCTGCTGGAGCCGCGCCTCCTCAAGGCCTCGGGGCCGCACCTGACCGAGGAGGATTACCGGCAGCTCAACGCCATCCTGCAGGAATACGGCGCGGAGCTGCGCGCGCACCACGTGAGCCGCTGGGGCGAGTTGAACACCGAGTTCCACCGCCTGCTCTACCGGCATGCTGGCCAGCCCCGGACGCTCGCCATCGTTCTGTCCCTGCTCCAGGATTGCGACCGGCACACCCGGCTCCAGCTCTCCCTGACGGGCGGGATGGAGCGGGCCGAGATCGAGCACGGGGAACTCGTGCGCCTGTGCGCCGAGGGGAAGTTCCCGGCCGCCTGCGCGCTCCTGAAAACCCACATCGAGAATGTCGGCCGGTCGCTTCGCGCCTATATCGCCGATCATCACAAGGCGTGATGCACCGCCCGTTCGAAAAAGACGCCCACATGAGAGGACATGGAAAGATGAAGCGGAACTACATTGGCGGATCCTGGGTCGAGGCGAAGCACGGCGCGCCCAACATCAACCCGTCGAACACGAACGACGTGGTGGGCGAGTTCGCCCGTGCCGAGGTCGCGGATGCCCATGCGGCCATCGACGCGGCCCATGCGGCCTTCCCGGCCTGGTCGCGCTCCTCGATCCAGCTCCGCCACGACATCCTCAAGCGGATCGGCGAGGAGATCATCGCCCGCAAGGACGAGCTCGGCCACCTGCTCTCCCGCGAGGAGGGCAAGACCCTGCCGGAGGGTATCGGCGAGGTGGTGCGCGCCGGCCAGATCTTCCTGTTCTTCTCGGGCGAGACCCTGCGCATGGCGGGCGACAAGCTCGCCTCCGTGCGTCCGAACGTGGACGTGGAGATCACCCGCGAGCCCGTGGGCGTGGTGGGCCTGATCACGCCCTGGAACTTCCCCATCGCGATTCCGGCCTGGAAGATCGCGCCGGCGCTGGCCTACGGCAACACGGTGGTGTTCAAGCCCGCCGAGCTGGTGCCCGCCTCCGCCCATGCGCTCTCGGAGATCATCGTGAATGCCGGCGTGCCGGCCGGAGTGTTCAACCTGGTCATGGGCCGCGGCTCGGTGGTGGGCGAGGCGATGCTCAACAGCCCCAAGGTGGCGGCGATCTCGTTCACGGGCTCGGTCGCCACGGGCCGGCGCGTCGCCGCGACCTGCATCGCGGCCGACCCCATGAAGAAGTTGCAGCTCGAAATGGGCGGCAAGAATCCCATGGTGGTGCTCGACGACGCGGATCTCGCGGTCGCGGTGGATTGCGCCGTCAACGGCGCGTTCTTCTCGACGGGCCAGCGCTGCACCGCCTCCTCGCGGCTCATCGTGACGGAGGGCGTGCACGACCGCTTCGTCGATGCCTTGAGCGAGCGCATGCGCAGCCTCGTGGTCGACGATGCGCTCAAGGCCGGCACGCAGATCGGCCCGGTGGTGGACCAGAGCCAGCTCGACCAGGACCTCTCCTATATCCGCATCGGCCAAGAGGAGGGCGCGAAGCTCGCCTGCGGCGGCGAGTTGCTCAACCGCGAGAATCCGGGCTTCTATCTGGCGCCGGCCCTGTTCACGGAGGTCGGCAATTCCATGCGCATCGCCAGGGAGGAGATCTTCGGCCCTGTCGCGACCGTGACCCGGGTGCGCGACTACGAGGAGGCGCTGGCGATCGCCAACGACACGCCGTTCGGGCTCTCGTCCGGCATCTGCACCACCAGCCTGAAGCACGCCAGCCACTTCAAGCGCAACAGCGAGGCCGGGATGGTGATGGTGAACCTGCCGACCGCGGGCGTCGATTACCACGTGCCCTTCGGCGGCCGCAAAGGCTCGTCCTACGGACCGCGGGAGCAGGGGCGCTACGCGGCCGAGTTCTACACCACGGTGAAGACCGCCTACACGTTCGACGGCAATACCGGCGAGCCGCCGAAGACCAAGGGCAGCGAGTAAATCCGCTCTAAAGGATCGAACGTAAGGTCGCCCTTACGTTCGATCCTTCAAGCTTCTGCTTTCACGCAAAACCGGTTCTCGCATTTGCGTCCGATGCTCCCATCAGTCTTCGTCGGGCAGCACCACGTAGATCAGGACGCCCAGGATCGTCACGATGAAGCGGAAGGCGGACGGCACGCCGTTCCATTGCTGCGACATCCACATGCCGAACCATTCGCCGCCGAGCGACATGAAGCCGACCTGCCAGACGAGGAATCCTAACGTCAGGCCCGCGACCGCGAAAGTCTTGGCCCCGCGGAACGCGACTGCATCCTGCCGGAGCGCCGCGAACATCCGGAAGGCGCCGATCCAGCAGAGGATCGCGGTTCCGATCTCGGCCGCGATGATCAGGAGATAGGCCGCGTGCTGCAGGGCCGGGCTTGTGATGGCCCGGTAGCGGATCGTCGTGTCGGGAAACACCGTGTCCATGGCCAGGACATGGTTCACGAAGGCGAAATTGGTGCCGTAATCGGTCACGTTTCCGAACCCGACCAGGGTGGCGAAGAACGCGATGGCCGCCACCATGACGGTCTTCGACAGGCGGATCATCATGTCGGCAAACCTCCTCCGGACGGGCGTCAGGCCTTCACGGTCGCCATCACGGCGCCGGCGGCGCGCAGGCTCAGCGCCGCGATGGTCAGGGTCGGGTTGGCGGTGGCCGAGGTCGGGAAGACCGCGGAGCCCAGCACGAACAGGTTCGGATGGTCGTGGCTGCGCAGGTCCCGGTCGACCACCGCATGGGCCGGGTTGTCGCCCATGCGCGCCGTGCCGATGATATGGCCCGCGCCCTTGAAGTCCGGATCGTGCCGCACCTCGCTCGTCCCGAGCCGCCGGAAGACGTCCGCGTGCAATTCCCGCGCGGCCGCAAGCCCCGCCTTGGCGTAGTCGTCGAGCCGATAGGCGATCCGCGGCAGGGGCACGCCGTACATGTCCTGGTCGTCAGCATCGAGGGTCACCCGGTTGTCCGGGTCGGGCAATTGTTCGATCAGGGAGGCGAGGCGGACATGCCGGGATGCATGGTCCCGCAAAGCCGCGTCGAGGGCCGGCCCACGCAGGCCCCGGCGCACGAAATCCTCAGGGAGCGTGATCGGGGCTCCGGTCGGCCAGGACCAGCCGTCATTGCCGATCTCCACCCGCAGGGCGCCGCGCTCGGTCCGGAAGGAGCCGTCGCGCAGGTTCTCGATGCCCGAGGTGGAGAGCGGCCCGCGATAGGGCCAGACGGGCCGGTCGGTCAGCGCCCAGCTCAGTTGCGAGGGGTGGTCCATCAGGTTGCGGCCGACCTGGTCGGACGAATTGGCGACCCCGTTCGGCGTGGCCTCGGAGCGGGAATGCAGGAGGAGGCGCGGGGTCTCGATCGCATGGGCCGCGATGACGAAGGCCTTGCCGACGGCGCGCCCCTCGCTCCCGTCGGGACGTTTGAAGCGGATCGCCGCAACCTTCCGGTCGGGGCCGATCTCCACGAAGGTCGCGGTGGTGCGGTCGTGAACCGCCGCGCCCTTCACCTCGGCGCGGGAGAGATGCACGGTGGCGTCGTATTTCGCCTGGACCGGGCAGACCGGGATGCAGCTTGCGCTGCCGCAGCAGCCGGGCCTGTCGTCGCGCGGGGCCGAATTGCGCCCCTGCGGGGTCGCGCGCACCTCGTAGCCGCTCTCGGCCAGCGCCGTCGCGAAGCTCCGGTCGAGATAGGTCTGCGGAATGGCCTCCATGGGATAGGCGCGGGAGCGCGGCGAGCCGAGCGGCTCGGCGGAATCCCCCGACACGCCGATCTCGTCCTCGGCCTCGCCGTAGAACGGCTCGAGATCCGCGTAGGAAACCGGCCAGTCGAGGCCCCGGCCGTAGAGGCTTTTGAGCCGGAAATCGTTCGGCACGAAGCGCAGGCAGGTGCCGAGCCAGTGCCACGTGGTGCCGCCGACCACCTTCAGATAGGTGCTCTTGAACTCGTCCGGCCCGCTCTGCCGATACCAGTAGTGGCGATCATGGGTTACCGGATGGTCCGCCTCGCGGGTCGGCGGATAGGGGCTTTCGGGAACCTTGATGAGGGCGTCCCAATAGCGCTGGACGGCCTCGACCCGGTCGACCCGCGGCCCGGCCTCGAGGATCGCGACCTTGAGGCCCGCTTCCGCGGCCCTGGCGGCGAGGAGCGCACCGGCGACCCCCGATCCGACGACGATCACATCGGCTTCGATCTCGGCCATAGTTTCCTGCCTGTCAGACCTGCGGGGGCCCGGCCCAGTAGCCGGTCTCGCCGCCGCAGGACGCAAAGGGTTTCGTGAAGTCGAGCGCGTCCCAGATGAGCGCATCCGTGAAGGACGCGACCGCCTCGCCGTCGGCGGTCCGATAGACGCCCGAATACCAGGCCGTGACGATGTCGCCCGCGAGAGCGGCGTTCGATTCGGGGTCGCGCAGGAGAGCCGTCAGCGCCGGACCCCGGCCGGTCTGCATCAGGCCGCTCAGCAGGGTCTCGGCCACGCCGGCATCGAGAGCCGAGGCGCTCTTCTGCATCAGCCGGGCCGAGAGGGCGCGGAACGCCTCGACGGTGGGCGCCGGATTGGCCGCGGCCCGGACGCCCGAAAGGCCCGCCATCGCCGGAAGGCCGAGGCCCGCCAGGAGCAGGGTGCGCCGGGTCGGCTGTCCCATGGTGAAATCCCCCTCATGGACCTGGACGGGTCCGCTCCGGACAGGAGCGGACGGCAGCGGCCCGTCCGGCCATTCTTAGGATCCTGGTCCTGATGACGCAAGGTAAGTCGGGGCGTGTATCGCGTTCGCGCCTCAGCCTGGGCGGATAAGAAAACGGCCGGAATCGCCTCCGGCCGTCGCGATCCTGTCGGGCGGGCCTCTCAGCCCTTTTTCTTCGCCCGTTCGATGCCCTCGCGGATGAGGCGCTTCGCGTCCTCGGCGTCGCCCCAGCGGATGATCTTCACCCACTTGCCGGGCTCCAGGTCCTTGTAGTGCTCGAAGAAATGCTCGATCTGCTTGAGGGTGATCTCGGGAAGGTCCGTATAGGTCTCGATCCGGTCATAGCGCTGGGTAAGCGCGTGGGACGGCACGGCGATGATCTTCTCGTCCTCGCCCGCATTGTCCTCCATCACCAGCACGCCCACGGGGCGCACGTTCATCACGGCACCGGGGATGACCGCGCGGGTGTTGGCGATCAGCACGTCGCAGGGATCCCCGTCGCCCGAGAGGGTATGGGGGATGAAGCCGTAATTCCCCGGATAGCGCATGGCCGTATAGAGAAAACGGTCCACGAAGAGCGCGCCGGATTCCTTTTCCATCTCGTATTTGATGGGCTCGCCGCCGAGCGGCACTTCGATGATGACGTTCACGTCGTCCGGCGGATTCTTTCCAATCGGAATGGCGTCCAGGCGCATCGAGTTTTGTCTCCGGGAAGGGATATCGGTTTGGGCACGCTTCCTAAAGCATCGGGCCTGAAAGTAAAATCCACTTTCAGGCCCGGTCCGATGCTTTTGCGCAGAAGGCCCCAGTCAGCCGGAGCCAGGGGTCAGTGGAGGCGGCTCTCGGTGAAGAGAAACGCGACCTTGGCGAGCGGGACGCCGCCGATGCGCTCCTCGACCCGGGCGATCCGGCGCCCGCCCATGCCCTCATAGAAGCCGCAGGCGCGCTCGTTCTCGGCAAGGGCCCAGACGGCGATGCGGTCCATGCCGCGGTCGTGCAGGTCGTTGCGCACGGCCCGGAACAGGCGTCGCCCGAGGCCGACGCCCTGGTATTCGGGCAGGAGGTAGAACTCGTCGATCTCGCCCTCGGCCGGCAGGGAGCGGTCCCGGCAGCGGCCATAGGAGACGTAGCCCGCGACCCCCTGGCCGGGATCGATCACCACCAGGGGGCGTCCCCGCGTCACCGTGGAGCGCCACCAGCGCGGACCGCGCCGGGTCAGCATCTTCTCCAGGGCGAGGCCGGGGATGATTCCCCGGTAGGCCTCCCGCCAGGCGGATTCGAACACGTGGGACAAGGCCTCGGCGTCGGAGGTCTTAGCGTGGCGGATACTGACGAGAAGGTCGCTCATGGAACGGTGGAACGGAAAAATGCCAATAATGAAATCTCCGCCCGGCAGGGTTAACGGGCCGTTAACGGCGCGGTGCTCCCGGGCGCGGAAGCCTGGCTTTATAAGGGATCGGGCATCCGAAGGGGGTGGGCAAAAGGACGCAAGACGGATTGGCCCCGACCCTGCTCCCCGTCCGCCCGCTCCATATCCCTTCCTCCACCCGTCCGCGCGGCCCAAACGTCCGCCGGGACGGCCTTTGCCCAATATTAACCAAATTGCCCGCACACTGGGGGGCATGACCCGGATCGCTGCTCCCACGCTTCTCGCTCTCCTCGGACTGGCCGTCGCGACGCCGACCCTGGCCCAGGGGGATTTCCGCTCCTGCCTGTCGTCCCTGCGCGCCCAGGCGGCCGCCAAGGGCGTGTCCGGCCAGGCCTTCGACCGGGCGACCCGGGGCATCGAGCCGGATCTGAAGATCCTCGAGCTCATGGACAACCAGCCCGAGTTCAAGACGCCCATCTGGGACTACCTCGCGGCCCTGGTGGACGACGAGCGGGTGCAGGACGGCAAGGCCGCCATGCGCCAGTGGGGACAGGCCCTCGCGGCCGCCGAGGCCCGCTTCGGGGTCGACCGCCACGTGATCGCGGGCGTCTGGGGCGTGGAATCCAATTTCGGCAAGGATATCGGCGGGCGGCCCCTGGTGCAGTCGCTCTCGACGCTCGCCTGCTACGCGCCGCGCCGGCGGGAATATTTCACCGGCGAACTGATGGCGACCCTCAAGATCGTTCAGGACGGGGATATCGACCCGGACAACCTGCGCGGCTCCTGGGCAGGCGCCTTCGGACACACCCAGTTCATGCCCTCCACGTTCCAGCGCCTCGCGGTGGACGGGGACGGGGACGGCCATCGGGACATCATGACCTCCGTGCCGGACGCGGTGGCGTCCACGGCGAACTTCCTCAAGAAGGCCGGCTGGTCCAACAGCCTGCCCTGGGGCTACGAGGTGCGCCTGCCGGCCGGGTTCAATTCCGGCCTTGCGGGCCGCAAGAAGAAGCGGGCGGTTTCCGCCTGGGCCGCCATGGGCGTCACCCGCGTGGACGGGCGCCCACTCTCGGGCAATTATCAGGCTGGCATCATCGTCCCGGCGGGCGTGAACGGCCCCGCCTTCCTGGTCACCAAGAATTTCGACGCGGTGTATTCCTATAATGCCGCCGAATCCTACGGCCTCGCCATCGCGCTCCTGGGCGACCGACTGAAGGGCCTGCCCGGCATCCGCACCGCCTGGCCGACGGACGACCCGCCGCTCTCCCGCGCCCAGCGCCGGGAGCTGCAGCGCCTCCTCACGGCCCGCGGCTACGACGTGGGCGAGCCGGACGGCAAGATCGGCAGCAAGACCCGCGAGGCGATCAAGGACGTGGAACGCCAGATCGGCCTCGAGCAGCGCGGCCGCCCCGGCGCCAAGGTCCTGCAGGCCCTGAGGGGGTAAGGCCGATGCGTCTGGCGGCTTGTCCAGGGGCCGACAGGCCATCCTTCGGCTAGGTTGTCGGCCGCGCCGGTTTGGGGTTGTAGTGCCCCCATGCTCGTCGCCATCCTCACCGATATCCACGGCAACCGCGAGGCCCTCTCGGCCTGCCTCGACCATGCGCGCCAGCAGGCGGCCGATCGCTTCGTCCTCCTCGGCGATTATGTGGGCTACGGCGCCGATCCCGCCTGGGTCGTCGATACGGTCAGGGATCTCGTGGACAAGGGCGCCGTCGCGCTGCGCGGCAACCATGACGTCGCCGTCGACGGGTCGGATGTGGATATGAATTCCGTCGCCCGGGAGGCGATCCGCTGGACCCGGGAACGGCTCGATCCGGAGCAGCGGCGGTTCCTGGCCCATCTCCCCCTCGTCCACGAAGACGGGAACGTTCTCTACGTCCATGCCAACGGCTACGCGCCGGGCAACTGGGATTATATGGACGGGCCGATGGAGGCGACCCGCCATTTCAGCCGGGTCGATGCGCACATCACCTTCTGTGGCCATGTGCACGTGCCCATGCTCTATCACATGAGCAGCACCGCGAAGGTGGGCTCCTTCTCGCCGGTCGGCGACAACGAGATCCCGCTGCTCCCCACCCGCACCTGGCTCGCGGTGATCGGCTCCGTCGGCCAGCCTCGGGACGGGGTGGCGGCCGCGAACTACGCCCTCTTCGATACCGCGCGCCAGACCCTGCGCTTCCTGCGCGTGCCCTACGACACGGCCGCCGCGGCCCGGAAGGTGCGGGAGGCGGGACTTCCCGAAAAGCTGGCGCTTCGCCTCGAACGGGGACGGTGAGCGATGCGCTGGCGCCTGCAGGCGGGCATGATGGTCGACGGCTTCGAACTCCACGAGCATCTGGGCACGGGCGGCATGGCGCAGATCTGGGCGGTGACGCGCCCGGGCGAGCCGGCGCCGCTCATCATGAAGATCCCGATGCTCATCGACAGCGACGATCCCCTGCCCATCGTCTGCTTCGAGACCGAGCAGATGATCATGCCGCGCCTGTCGGGCCCGCATGTGCCGCGCTTCGTCGCCGCCGGTCCCCTTGATCCGATGCCTTATATCGTCATGGAGCGGATCCCGGGCGATTCCCTGAAGGCCCGCCTCGAGGAGGTGCCCCTGCCCTGGCCCGAGGTGGCGGCGACCGGCGCCAAGGTGGCCCATGCCCTCCACGACCTGCATCTCCAGCACGTCATCCATCTCGACGTGAAGCCGAGCAACGTGATGATCCGGGATACCGGCGAGGCGGTGCTCATCGATTACGGCTTCGCCCGGCATGAGCTGCTCCCCGATCTCCTCGCCGAGGAGTTCCGCGAGCCCTTCGGGACCACGCCCTACATGGCGCCCGAGCAGGTGCTGCAGGACCGGGCCGATCCACGCAGCGATCTCTTCGCGCTCGGCGTGATGCTGTATTTCTTCGTCACGGGCGAGCGCCCCTTCGGCACGCCGCGCGGCGGGCAGATCCGCCGGCGCCTCTGGCGGGACCCGGTGCCGCCGCGGGCCCTCAGGCCCGATTGTCCGCCCTGGCTGCAGGAGGTGATCCTGCGCTGCCTGGAGGTCGACCCGCAGGACCGCTACGCCACCGCGGCCCAGCTCGCCCTCGACCTGGAGAACCCCGAACAGGTGCGGCTCACCGAGCGAGCGGAGCGCCTGGAGCAGGACAGCGGGATGAAGACCTTCCGGCGCTGGCTGAAGGCCCGCAAGGCCCAGCCGCTGGAACGGCCCAACATCGCCGGCCAGCTCTCCCGCGCGCCCATCGTCCTCGTGGCCATCGATCTCTCGCCGGGCAGCGAGGACCTTGCCGAGGCCCTGCGCCTGATGGTCCGGCGCATTCTCTCCATCGAGGGCGAGGCACGGCTCGCCTGCGTCAACATCCTCAAGACCTCGCGCCTCGCAGTCGACATCCTGGAGGACGAGGCGGGACGGAGCCTCCATGTCCAGCGCAGGGTCCAGCTCGAGCATTGGGGCGCGTCCCTGGATGTTCCCAAGGAGAGGATCTCCTACAGTGTGCTGGGGGCGCCCGACCCGGCGGCGGCGCTCGTCGACTATGCGCGCCACAACGAGGTCGACCATATCGTGATCGGCGCGCGGGCCTCCTCGGCGCTGCGGCGCTATCTCGGCAGCGTCTCGTCCCAGGTAGTGGCGCAGGCGCCCTGCTCGGTCACGGTGGTCAGAACGCCGAGGGACCGGCGCCCCGCGCATGGCTGAGACGCCTTCGGGCCAAGCGATGAGCGCTTGCCAAGCGGCCCGTTCGGCCTTTTAAGAGCCTTGCAATTCGACCACGACAGAACAGGGGGCCCTTCCCATGGCAACGCACAAGCTTCTCCTTCTCCCCGGCGACGGCATCGGTCCGGAAGTAATGCGGGAGGTCGAGAAGATCGTGGGCTGGTTCGCCCGGAACGGCGTCGGCTTCGAGACCGAGACGGATCTCGTCGGCGGCGCGGCCTACGACGCCCATGGCGCGTCGATCTCGGAGGCCGCGATGGCGCGCGCCCAGGAGGCCGACGCGGTCCTGTTCGGCGCGGTCGGCGGCGCGAAATGGGACGGCGTTCCTTATGCGGTGCGTCCCGAGGCGGGCCTCCTGCGCCTGCGCAAGGATCTCGGCCTCTTCGCCAATCTGCGCCCGGCGATCTGCTATCCGGCACTCGCCGACGCCTCCTCGCTCAAGCGCGAGGTGGTCGAGGGGCTCGATATCATGATCGTGCGCGAGCTCACCGGCGGCGTTTATTTCGGCGAGCCGAAGGAGATCGTGACTCTGGAGGACGGCTCGCAGCGCGCCGTCGACACCCAGCTCTACACCACGGCCGAGATCGAGCGGATCACCCGCGTCGCCTTCGATCTCGCAGGCAAGCGCCGCAACAAGGTCTCGTCGGCCGAGAAGAGCAACGTCATGAAGACGGGCGTGCTCTGGCGCCAGATCGTCACGCGCATCCACAAGGCGGAATTCTCCGGCGCGCAGCTCGAGCACGTGCTTGCCGACAACTGCGCCATGCAGCTCGTGCGCAACCCGAAGCAGTTCGACGTGATCGTCACGGACAACCTGTTCGGCGACATCCTGTCCGACATTGCCGCCATGCTCACCGGCTCGCTGGGCATGCTGCCTTCCGCGTCGCTCGGCGCCGAGGATCCCAAGACCGGTAGCCGCAAGGCCCTCTACGAGCCGGTCCACGGCTCCGCGCCGGACATCGCCGGCAAGGGCCTCGCGAACCCGATCGCCATGATAGGCTCCTTCGGCATGGCCCTGCGCTATTCCTTCGGCCTCATCGAGGCAGCGGATCTCCTGGAGAAGGCCATCGCAAACGTGCTGGCCTCGGGCACCCGCACGAAGGACATCGCGGCTCCGGGCGCCAACGCGGTCGGCACCCAGGAAGTCGGCGACGCCATCGTGAAGGAACTTTCGGCCCTTTCCTGAGCCGGATGAGGCTGCGGGGCGGTCACCGCCCCGCGGCGATCAGCGGATCGAGCCCGTCGATTCGATGTTCGGGCCGAAATCGATCGGCCCGAACGGGTTTTGCGATCCGACGAACGGCCCGTTGGTGATCGGATCCGGCAGGACGCCGCCGCCGTTGAAGCGCTCGTTCTGGCCATAGGGCGGGCTCAGCAGGTAGGATTGGGTCTGGCCGTAGCCGGTATAGCCCGGATTGATCGAGCCCGGCACGACCACGTTGCCGGGATCGAGGAAGCTGCGGGGCGTGACCCGGAACCTGAGGGGGCGGTCCTGGCTCTGCGCCGCAGGCGCAAAGGCCGCGGCCGCGGCCAGGGATGCCAGACCCAGAGTGACGATGCGGCGCATGACGGCCTCCAGCGCAAGCTGCGAAGGCGCGTCCTCAAATTCCGCCCGCGCCTTCAGGGATATCGGCGGACTTTGGAAAAATGGCGCGGCCGCTTAAATTGTTCCGCTCCCCGAAGGGGGAGGCCCGGATGATCAAGGGAGGCGAGGCACGGTGGATCGACGCGACGACATTCCCGAGCTGAAGGCCAAGGACGGCCTCTCGCTCCTCGGCCGGATCCCGCTCGTGGCCGAAACGCCCGAGGAGAAGCTCGACGACGCCACGACCCCGGTTTCCCGGTTCTTCGTCCGCAACAACGGCCTGCTTCCAGAGGTCCCCGAAGCACCGGAACGCTGGAGCCTCACAATCGACGGGGAGATTGAGCGCCCGCTCCGTCTCACTGTGGAAGAGCTGAAGCGCCGGTTTCGGGTAAAAACCTTCCGCATGGTGCTGGAATGCGGCGGCAATGGCCGCTCCTTCCTGGTGCCCCCGGCGGAGGGCAATCCCTGGACCCATGGGGGTGTCGGCTGCGCGGAATGGACCGGCGTCTCTTTAAGCGACGTGCTGCGCGAGGCGGGCCTGAAATCCTCCGCCGTCTACACGGCCCATTACGGCGCCGATCCGGACAAGTCCGGCAGCCGCGACACGCCTTCCATTTCCCGCGGCATGCGGATCGAGAAGGCGCTTGAGGAGCACACCCTCCTGGCCTTCGCCATGAACGGCGAGCCCCTGCCGTTCCTCCATGGCGGCCCCGTGCGCCTCGTGGTGCCGGGATGGCCGGGCTCCCTCAGCCAGAAATGGCTGACGCGGATCTGGATCCGCGACCGGGAGCATGACGGCCCGGGCATGACGGGCCTGTCCTACCGGCTGCCCGTGAAACCGGTTCAGCCGGGCGCGAGCCTGGAGGGCGTGCCGCTGCGCATCCTCGAATCGATGCCCGTGCGCAGCATCGTCACGGCGCCGGCGGACGGGACTGCCTTTCCGGCCGGGACGCGCTCCATCGCGGTGCGCGGCGCCGCCTGGGCGGGCGACGACACGGTGGTCAGCGTCGCACTCTCCCTCGACCGGGGCGCTACCTGGACCGACGCAATGCTCGAACCCCCGCGCAACCGCTACGACTGGACGCGCTGGTCCGCGACCCTGCCGGTACCGGCGAACGGGCCTTATGAGATCTGGGCGCGGGCCACCGATTCAACGGGGCGCTCCCAGCCTCTCGAACCGGACAACTGGAATCCCAACGGCTACGGCTGCAACGCCGTTCACCGGGTTGCGATCACGGTCGGGCTGGGGGCGTAGGGCTGAGGGCGGCCGTGCGCGCCGCGAGATTGCAGGCCTCGCCCCGGTTGCGCTCGGCCCGGGCGAACAGCGCCTTCAGGACAAGGCCCTCCTGGCCCGATAAGGCGATCCTGTCGATGAAGCAGGCAGCCTGGGCCTCGTCCACGATCCGGGCTTCCGCGCCGCACAGCCAGCCCTGGAAGCCGAAAGCCGTCTCGGGATCCGCGAAGCGGAAGGCTTGGCAGGTTTGCTCGGCCGTCCCGGCCAGGGTCACCTCGGCCATTTCGACGGGGCCGAATTTCGTCGCGGCCATCCGGCTCTGGGCGTTGCGGGTGACCGAGAGGCCCGCCTCGGCGGCACGGCGGACGATGTCCACGAAGAAGCTGCGCCGCTCCGTGCCCGCATCCCCCTGGACGAGGCTGATCCGCCCATGGCGGGAATCGCCGAAGCGGCCGAGCACGAAGGTGTCCTCCCGTCCGCCGGAGATGTGAGCGCGTGCCGAAAAAACGGGCGGCGCGAAAGGCTTGTCGAGCACATAGGCCGGTGCCGCCTGGGGCAGGGGCCGCCACGGGGGCGGCGGCGCGACCAGCACGGAGGCCGGAACGGCCCCGGGCGCGCCCGGGGGGAGCGGCCGCGATCCCTCTTCGTGGGCGAAATAGACGAGCGCCGCGATGCTGAGCCCGGACAGGAGCGCCATCCGCAGCCAGGGCAGGCGCGAGCGGGACCGCGGCAGCGGCTCCCCGTCGGAGGCGTCATCCTCCTCGTCCTCGTCCCAATCGGCGTGGATCGCCCGTTGCATGGTGCTCCCGTGGCAGGCAGTGGCATTCAGGCCGCTGTTCTACCGTATCATTCGGGCGCCTTCGAAAGGTTTCGTTCAGCATCGTGAATCGAACGTTAAGGCCAGGGGCCCGTCCACAGCCGGTCCACACCTCCGGCTTCGGCCTTCCGGCGCAAGAAGCACTTGACGGCGGTGCACCTTTGATGTGTTGCTGCACAAACGTACCGGCCCGACGAACGGGCCTTGCGATGGACGATGGCAATGACGCTGCTCACCACGACGAGCAAAACGAAAACCGTCACGACGGCCGCGAAAACGGCCGCCTGAGCCTCGTCGTCCCCGGTCCTCTCTCCCGTCGGGGCGAGAGGCGCACCCGATAAGGGTTTTGAATAGATCTCCCGGGGAGAGCGAAAACAGGAGAAGTTCCATGGGTTACAAGGTCGCTGTCGTCGGCGCGACGGGCAATGTGGGCCGCGAGATGCTCAATATCCTGGCCGAGCGGGCCTTCCCGGCCGACGAGGTGGTGGCGCTGGCCTCCCGCCGCAGCCAGGGCACGGAAGTGTCCTACGGCGACAAGACGTTGAAGACCAAGGCGCTCGACACCTACGATTTCTCCGATGTGGACCTGTGCCTCATGTCGGCGGGCGGCGAGGTCTCGAAGGAGTGGTCGCCGAAGATCGCCGCCCAGGGCGTCGTCGTGATCGACAACTCCTCGGCCTGGCGCTACGACCCCGAGGTTCCGCTCGTGGTGCCGGAGGTGAATGCCGAGGCGGTGCGCGAGATGAAGAAGAACATCATCGCCAATCCGAACTGCTCCACGGCCCAGCTCGTGGTGGCGCTCAAGCCCCTCCATGACCACGCTACCATCCGGCGCGTGGTGGTCTCCACCTATCAGTCGGTTTCCGGCGCCGGCAAGGACGGCATGGACGAGCTCGACCGCCAGACCAAGGCGCTCTACTCGCTCCAGGATGTGCAGGAAAAGAAGTTTCCCAAGCGCATCGCCTTCAACCTGATCCCCCATATCGACGTGTTCATGGAGGACGGGTTCACGAAGGAAGAGTGGAAGATGATGGTCGAGACCAAGAAGATCCTCGACCCGAAGATCAAGCTCACGGCCACCTGCGTGCGCGTGCCGGTCTTCATCAGCCATTCCGAGGCCGTGAACGTGGAGTTCGAGAAGCCGATCACGGCGGACGAGGCCCGGGATATCCTGCGCGCCGCGCCCGGAATCGTGGTCGTCGATAAGCGCGAGCCCGGCGGCTACATCACGCCGCACGAGGCGGCCGGCGAGGACGCCACCTACATCTCGCGCATCCGCGAGGACATCACGGTCGAGAACGGCCTCGCCTTCTGGTGCGTCTCCGACAATCTGCGCAAGGGCGCGGCCCTCAACGCGATCCAGATCGCCGAGGCGATGGCAAACCGCAACCTGCTGCCCTCCAAGAAGAAGGCCGCCTGACCGGCGCCTTCCGGCACGGCTTTCGCCGGATACCTTTTCGTTGCTTCATCATGGCCGGGGTCCTCCCCGGCCATTTTGCTGTCTGCCCCTTCAGGAAGACGGCCCCGCTTGCCGGGCCTCGATGGCTTCAGCCAGGCCGAGCACCCGCCGCGCCATCTCGGCGTGGAGGCGCTCCACCATGCGGCCGCCGAGCGCGATGGCGCCTTTCTTGGCGTTTTCCGGCTTGTCGAAGGCCTCGGCGATCAGGCGCGCCTCGCTCACCTCCTCGGCGGAGGGCGAAAAAACCTCGTTCGCGGTCGCGATCTGGTTGGGGTGGATCAGCGTCTTGCCGTCGAAGCCGCCATCGCGGGCCTGGAGGCACTCGGCCCGCAGCGCCGCCGTGTCGGAGAGGTCGTTGCAGACCCCGTCCAGGATGTCGATGCCGTTGGCGCGCGCCGCCGCGAGGGCGGTCATCATCCAGGGCAGCATGGGCGCGCGGCCGGGCACCTGCCTGGCGCGGGTCTCCCGGGCGAGATCGTTGAGGCCCAGCACGAAGCAGGCGAGGCGGGCATCCACGTCATGGGCCGTGCCCGCGATGGCGTCCGCCCGCAGGATCGCCTGGGCGGTCTCGATCATGGCCCAGACGCGGACGCGCTCGGGCGCCCTCAGGCGGCGCAGGCGCAGGCCGATGGCCGCCAGCGCTTCGGGCGACGAGACCTTGGGAACGAGGATCGCATCCGGCGCAGCCGCCGCGACGGCCGCGAGATCGTCCTCGCCCCAGGGGGTGTCGAGGGCGTTGACGCGCACCGCCACCTCGCGGGGCCCGAAGCCGCCCTGACCGAGAGCCGCACAGACCTGCGCCCGGGCCTCCGCCTTGGCGTCCGGTGCCACCGCGTCCTCCAGGTCGAGGATCAGCACGTCCGCCGGTAGGGTCCTGGCCTTTTCCAGCGCGCGGGCGTTCGAGCCCGGCATGTAGAGGGCGCTGCGGCGCGGGCGAATGTCGGTCATGATGATCTCCCGGTGAAGGCCCTGAGTGTAGCGGTGCCTTCTCGAGGCGGGAACGGACGGAGGCGCGAAGGATGTGGGTGGCGGGAATCGACGGTTGTCCGGCGGGCTGGATCGCCGTGCTCATGGACCTCGGCGGGTCCCACCCGCCCATCATGCGGATCGAACGGCACATGGCCGCCATCGTCGATGCGCCCGAAGCCCCACAGGTGATCGCCGTCGACATGCCCATCGGCCTGCCGGAGCGCACGCAAGGGTCCGGACGGCGCCCGGAGCAGCTGATCCGCCCGCTTCTGGGCGCCCGCCAGTCCTCGGTCTTCGCCATTCCGGCGCGGCGGGCCGTGGAGGCGGAGGATTACGGGACGGCCTGCGCGGAGGCCCTGCGGACCTCCGATCCACCGCGCAAGGTCTCGCGCCAGGGCTTCCACCTCTTCCCGAAGATCCGCGAGATCGACAGCCTGCTCCGGAGCCGGCCGGAGCTCGTAGCCCGGGTCGTGGAGGTGCATCCGGAACTCGCCTTCTGGTCCATGAACGGCGAGCGCCCCCTCCCGGAGCCGAAGAAAGTGAAGAGCAGACCCTATCCGCCGGGCCTTGCCCTGCGGCGGGCGCTGCTCGTGCGTGCCGGTCTTCCGCGCGACATGGTGGAAGCCCGGCCGCCCCGCGGCGCCGCCGAGGACGACCTCCTCGACGCCCTGGTGGGGTTGGCCGTCGTAATCGATATAGCTAGAGGTAAAGGACGCTCCTTTCCCGATCCGCCCGACCGGGACGCCCACGGCCTTCCCGTCGCCATTTGGACCCTGTCGCGTCCGGCTCCTGCTTCCGAGGTTGCACCCATGTCCGCTTCCGTCTCCGCGTCCGACACTCTCCCGGTTTCCCGCCGCGACATCGCGGAGGCCCATGGGCGCATCGCGTCGCATATCCGGCGCACGCCGGTCTGGACCCTGCCGGGCGCCTTCGGTCATGACGGTCCGGTGAGCCTGAAGCTCGAATTCCTGCAGCATGCAGGCTCGTTCAAGTCGCGCGGGGCCTTCAACACGCTCCTGTCACGGCCGGTCCCGGAGGCCGGCGTAGCGGCGGCCTCGGGCGGCAATCACGGCGCGGCGGTCGCCTATGCGGCGAAGCAGCTCGGGCTCAAGGCCCGCATCTTCGTGCCGGAGATCTCGAGCCCCGCCAAGGTGGCGGTCATCCGCTCCCACGGGGCCGAGGTGGTGATCGGCGGCGCCCGCTATGCGGACGCGCAGGCCGCCTGCGACGCCTATGTGGCGCAAAGCGGCGCGCTGCGGGTCCACCCCTTCGATGCCGACACCACCATCGCGGGCCAGGGCACGGTCGGGCTCGAATGGGAGGAGGACGGTGCGCCCCTCGATACGATCCTCGTGGCGGTGGGCGGCGGCGGCCTCATCAGCGGCGTCGCGGCCTGGTGGGCCGGCCGCGTGAAGGTGGTGGGCGTGGAGCCGGAAGGCTCACGGGCCCTCCATGCGGCGCTCCAGGCGGGCGGCCCAGTCGATGTGGACGTCGATTCGGTCGCGGCCGATTCGCTCGGCGCCCGCAATACGGGAGCGCTCGTCCATGGAATCTGCAGCCGGGCCGTCGACCATGTGGCCCTGGTGACCGATGCGGCCATCCGGGAGGCGCAAGGAACGCTCTGGCGGGACTGGCGCATCGCCACGGAGCCGGGCGGCGCCGCGGCGCTCGCGGCCCTGACCTCGGGCGCCTACAGGCCCCAGGCCGGCGAGCGGGTCGGCGTGCTGCTCTGCGGCGCGAATGTGGAACTGTCCCGGCTCGACGAGACGGTGCGCTCCCTCGCCTGAGGCATCCTACCGCTTCGCTTCCACGGCCATCTGCACGGCGAGCCCGCCGAGCACCGTTCCCATGAGCCAGCGCTGGGCGAGAACCCAGCCTGGATGGCGGGCGAGGAAGGCCGCGACCGTTCCGGCCGTAATGGCGATCATGGCATTGACCGAGAGGCTGATCGCGATCTGCGTGGTCCCGAGCAGGAGCGACTGGCCGAGCACGTTGCCCCGCGCCGGATCGATGAATTGCGGCAGCAGCGAGAGATAGAGCATCGCGGCCTTCGGGTTCAGCAGGTTGGTCACGAGCCCCATGGTGAAGAGCTTGCCGGCGCCGTCGCGTGGCAGGTCGCGCACCTGAAACGGGGAGCGGCCGTTGGGCCGCAGGGCCTGCCAGGCGAGATAGGCCAGATAGGCCGCCCCCGTAAGGCGCAGGGCATCGTAGGTGTAGGGCACCGCGAAGATGAGCGACGTGATGCCGAGTGCCGCGCAGAGCATGTAGAACAGGAAGCCCAGCGCCACGCCCCCGAGGGAGATCAGCCCGGCCATGCGCCCCTGGCAGATGGAGCGCGAGATCAGGTAGATCATATTGGGGCCGGGGGTGAGCACCATTCCCAGAGCGACCAGGGCAAAGCCTAGGAGAGTGGTCATGTCGATCACGGGCGCATCCTTCGCTGATGCCCCTGCATGACACGACCGGCGCGGCCGGAAAAGTACCCTCCGTCTCATCCTCTCGTGGAATTGCCAGAACGGCGTGGGTTGCCAAAAACGACCTCATAGGAATAGGAAACGAACATCAAACAGGAGCCTGCCCGTGTTTCCGAAACGCCTGACCGACGGTTACCGCGCCTTCCTCGACGATCGTTTCGCCCGCGAGAAGGGACGATACGAAACCCTTGCGGAACAAGGCCAATCGCCCGAAATCCTGATCATCGGCTGCTGCGACAGCCGGGTCTCGCCGGAGGTGATCTTCGACGCCAGCCCGGGCGAAATGTTCGTGATCCGCAACGTGGCCAATCTCGTGCCGCCCTTCGAGACCGGCGGCGAGTTCCACGGCACTTCGGCGGCCCTCGAATTCGCCGTCCAGGCCCTGCGCGTGAAGCATATCGTGGTCTTGGGCCATGCCCGCTGCGGCGGCATCCGGGCCTTCGCGGACGAATCGGCTCCCCTCTCGCCGGGCGACTTCATCGGCCAGTGGATGAGCATGATCGCGCCGGCGGCCGAGCGCATGGGCCCGCGGGGCGACATGGAATTCTCCGACTACGTGACCAAGCTCGAATTCGCCGCCATCGAGCACAGCCTGCGGAACCTGATGACATTCCCTTGCGTGAGAATCTTGGTGGAGCGCGGGAAGCTGGAGCTGCACGGGGCTTATTTCGGCGTCGCGAACGGCGTGCTGCAGATCCGCGACCCCCAGACCGGCCGCTTCTCGCCTGCCGTTGCTGACGTGCCGCAGCGGGTCTCGCTGTTCCGGGCGCGCGACGCCGAGGCTTGATTTTTCGGTCCCGGGCCCACTTGTCGTGGGCCCGGACAATCTGCCGCCGTCCGATCGTTCACGTCCTGACCGTTCATCGATTGACTGTGTCACGAAATGAAATAGCATTACCCTCACATAACGTGAGGGTGCCATGTCCGTTCTTTTCATCAATGATCAGCAGACCAATCCAATTGCCCTAGAAAATGACGGCTCTGGCGATCCGCTCAATGAGCTTCACATCACGCAGACCGGGTCCCTGACAACCACCACAAGCGCCATCGCGGTGAGGCTCGATTCCTCCCTCGTCACCATCGACGGAGGTGTCTATTCCAGAGAGAATGCCATCTCGGTCTCGTCGGGAAGCACCACGATCATGGTCGGCGCCACGGGCCTCGTCCGGGGCTTGAGCGGTATGTATCTGGGCCTCGGCAACTACACGATCGTCAATAGCGGCGAGATTACCGGCGCAGGCACGTTCGACACGGCTGCGATCAAGCTGGACGGCAGCGAGAAGTACATCCACAACGGAGGGCGCCTGTCGGGCTATTACGGCATCCTCGGAGGGTCCATCTTCGGCCAAGCCAACCAGAACCAGGTCCTCAACGACGGGACCATCCAGGCGGTCCAGACCGGCATCGTCCTGAAATCCACGACAGGATTCGTTCCCTCGGCCGTCAAGCCCCTCCTTCCGCTTACGGATTATGGTGTCTGGAACACCGGTTCGATCACTGCCGGATATTCAGGCATCGAAGTCCAGGGACTGGCGAACGTCAACAACTCGGGCACGATTCAGGCCAGCACCTATGGAGTCAGATTCTTCTACGACGTGACGAAGCTGATCAACAGCGGCACGATCAGTGCGAAGACCGCCGTTTCCGGTAGCACGGGCGACGATACGATCATCAATGACGGCCGCCTCGAGGGCGCCGTTCTTCTCAACCAGGGCAACGATCTCTACGACGGTCGCAAGGGCGTCGTGACGGGCCTGGTCGATCTCGGCCAGGGCAACGACACCGCTTATGGTGGCAATGCGGTCGATTCCCTGTCGGGCGGGGTCGGCAACGACGTGCTTTACGGCAATGGCGGCGACGACGTCCTCAACGGCGGTACCGGCCTCGATACCCTCGACGGCGGTGTCGGCGCGGACGTGATGACCGGCGGCGCAAGCGACGATGTCTATGTGGTCGACCATGCGGGCGATACGGTCATCGAGGCCGCCGGCAACTCTGAAGGCAACGACACGGTCCTGGCCTCTGTCTCCTTCACCCTCTCCCAGAATGTGGAGCGCCTCACGCTGACGGGTGCGGCGGCCATCGACGGCACGGGCAACGATCTGGCGAATGTCATCCAAGGCAATGGGGCGGCCAACGTCCTGGACGGGGGCGCGGGCGCCGATAGCCTCTCGGGTAGCGGCGGCAACGACACCTACATCGTCGACAATGTCGGCGACGTGGTCACCGAAAAGGCCGGAGAGGGCACCGATACGGTTCTTGCTTCGGTCGGCTATGCCCTGACGGCAAACGTGGAGAACCTCGTCCTGACGGGCGCAGCCGACATCGACGGGACCGGCAACGCCCTGTCGAACCGCATCACCGGGAATGCCGGGCATAACGTCCTGGACGGTGGCGCGGGCGCCGACATCCTGACCGGCGGCGAGGGGAACGACACCTATATCGTCGATCATGCGGGCGATGTGGCGGTCGAACAGGCCGGCGAGGGGACCGACACGGTGCGCGCTTCCGTGTCCTTTGCGCTCGGCGCCCATGTGGAGAATCTCGTTCTCACGGGCACGACGAATATCGACGGCACAGGCAATGGCCTCGCCAATACCCTGACGGGCAACGACGGAGACAACATCCTCGACGGGGGCGTGGGCGCGGACATTCTCGCCGGCGGGCTCGGCAACGACACCTATGTGGTCGACGATTCGGGCGATGCGGTCACCGAGGCGGCGGGCCAGGGCATGGACACGGTGCGGGCCTCCATCTCGTACGTTCTGGGAGCCGAGGTGGAGAACCTCGTCCTGACGGGTGCGGGAGAGCTCACGGGAATCGGCAACGGACTTGCCAACACGATCCTCGGAAATGGTGGCGGCAATGTCCTGAGCGGCAACGGCGGGGACGACCTGATCGACGGCGGCGGCGGCGTGGACCGGGCACTGTATTCCGGCCAGATGTCGGATTACGACATCGTCCGCAAGGCGGACGGCAGCATCGAGATCCATGACCGGCAGGACGGCCGGGACGGAACCGATACCCTGCGTAGCATCGAGTTCCTGCAATTCGCCGACCGCACAGTGGCTCTGCCGAGCACCGCTCCGGGCGCCCCCGTCGTCCAGGGCGCCGTGAACGCGATCGACGAGAACGGTGCGCGCTTCATGCCCATCGCAACCCTCCGGACGCCGGGCTTCGCGGCTGGAGACGCCACCTATTCCCTGGTGACCAATCCAGGCAATAAGTTCGCCATCGACCCGGAGACGGGCGCGATCATTCTTGTCGGCGACGTGGATTACGAGGCAAATGCGGCAGCGGACCCCGATCTCAAGACCGAGTTCGCGAACACGCCCCAGGAGCGGAAATACTATCTGCTCCAGGTCGGCGCCACCGAGACGGTGAGCGGCTGGGCCTCCGCGCCCACGACCGTCAAGGTCTACGTCAACAACGTGAACGAAGCGCCCACCGATCTCAATTTCACCACCGGATCCACGAAGGCCACGATCTTCGAGAGCGCAACGGACGGCTTCGTGGTCGGCACCTTCCAGGCGCTCGATCCCGACGGGGACACCCAGTTCGTCTATGCCTTCGACACCAGCGGCAACGGCGGGTCGAGCGGCGCCGGCAATGCGGGCGGGCGGTTCAAGATCGAGGGCGGCCAGCTGAAGGTCGCGGCACTTTCCGACATCACGAAGACCGAGACCTATACGGTCTCGGTCAAGGTCACGGACAAGAACGGCGGCCCGGGCGCGACCTCCACCTACAAGGACTTCCTCGTGACCGTGAACCCCGTGACGGGCGGCAATACCGAGCCGGTTTTCGGCGTCACGGGCAACCCCACGACTCCGGCCGTGGATAACGGCGCTGCCGTGAAGCCCTTTGCCGGAATCACCCTGATGGATGGTCCGGAGAACGATACCCTCACGCTGACCCTCTCGTTCACGAATGGGGACGGCGCTCTCGGAAACATCTTCTCGACCGCCACCGTGACGGTGAGCGATCCCGATCCTTCGGCGACGACGCGGGTCATTACCCTGACGGGCAAGGCAGCGGACCTGGAGACCTTCCTGGACAACGTGACCTTCGATCCGACGGACAGCACCGCCAATTCGGGCCAGGTCACGACGCAGTTCTCCTTCATGCTGAAGGATGACAGCCACGCCGCAAGCAGCCATCAGAACGCCGTCCAGGTCGTCACGACGATCGCCGACAAGTCGGTCAACGCTCCGCCGGATACGATCCGTCTCAATAACGCGACGGCTGTCGATCTTGCGGAGAACAAGCCGACCGGAACGGAAGTAGGCACCCTCACGGCTCACGATCCCGAAGGCAAGGCGGTCACCTATGCTCTGGCCGACAGCGCGGACGGACGCTTCAAGCTCGATGCCACGAAGACCAAGATCCTCGTGGCCAATGGAGCCAGGCTCGACTACGAGGCGGCCCAGTTCCATGACATCAAGGTGGTCGCCACCGATGCCGACGGCCAGACCTCCGAGCAGACGATCCGCATCAACCTGTCCGACGTCGACGAGACGCCGCCTACGCCGACCAACCATGCGCCGGGCAGTCTAATGCTGACCGGGGCCGGTGCCGCGGCCGAATATGCCGTGATGGGCACCGAGGTTGGTACCCTCTCGGCGGCCGATGCCGACAGCGATGCCCTGACCTATACGTTGCTGAACAATGCGGACGGCCGGTTCATGCTCTCGGGCAACAAGATCCTGGTGGCGGACGGTTTCCGGCTCGACTTCGAGCAGGCCACCGCTCACATGGTCACGGTCCAGGTCAGCGACGGCAAGGGTGGGGTCTCGCAGCAGAGCTTCTCGATCGGCGTCACCGACGTCGCCCGCGAGGTCACGGGGGGCAGCCTGGCCGATGACGTGTTCAAGGCCGGCAAGTTCAACGACAAGCTTTACGGCAATGCCGGCAACGACAAGCTCTATGGCGGAGCCGGCAACGATGTGCTCAAGGGCGATGCCGGCAATGACGTGCTGTGGGGCGGGGCCGGCAAGGACGTGCTGTTCGGCGGCAAGGGCAAGGACATCTTCGTGTTCGATGCCAAGTTCAACAAGAAAACCAACCTCGACAAGATCACCGACTTCAATGTGAAGGACGACACGCTCTGGCTCGACAATGCCCTGTTCAAGGCGAACAAGAAGCTCTACGCCGCGACCAAGAAGGGCACCGAGACCAAGCCGCTGAAGATGGCGAGCAAGTTCTTCACCGTGGGCGACAAGGCCAAGGATGCCAACGACTTCTTCGTCTACGACAAGAAGAAGGGCGTGCTCTACTATGATGCCGACGGCTCCGGGTCGAAGGCTGCGGTCGAGATTGCGACCCTCAAGAAGGGCCTCAAGCTGACCGAAAAGGACTTCTTCTTCATCTGAGGGAGACCCTCAACCGGCTTTCCTCCCCACGGCGCTCGGGTGCTCCCGAGATCCGCTCCCACGATGCGCAAGTCGGGAACACCCGACTTGCGGCGGGGAGAAGGTAGAGGTGAGGGTGTGAGCGCTACATTCTGAGAATTCAGAGCCAACACCCCCACCCTGGCCCTCCCCACAGGGGGGAGGGGATTCCGTCGCGCCACATCCCTGTTGCGCGTGCCTTTCACCATCTTTCTCCCTGGGGGAGACCAGGCCGCGCTTCACTCCGTCAGGGAGCGAGCCTCTTCGGGGAGCATGATCGGGATGCCGTCTCTGATCGGATAGGCGAGCTTTGCCTGGCGGCTGATCAGCTCCTGCCGGACGGGATCATAGTCGAGGGATTCCTTCGTCAGGGGGCACACCAGCATTTCCAGCAGCTTGGGGTCGATGCGTGTCGCCTCGACGGGGGCGTTGTCGGTCACGGCCGTTCTCTCCTATTGCAGCGGCGTCTCGGAGCCGTTGGTGCCGCGGGCGAGCTCGATCTCGGTGAGCGCGATCAGCACCTCGGCGCGGGTCTTGAGGTCCTGCGCCTCGAGGAGCGCCTGCTTCTCCCGCACGCCGAAGGGGCTCATCATGCACAGGGCGTTGACGAGGGCCTCGTTCGGCGCCTCCTCGATCCCCTTCCAGTCGACCCGCACGTCCGCCGCCTCCACGAAATCACGCAAGGCTTTGACGACGCCGAGGCGGTCCACCTCGTTTTCGCCGGCCCGGGCCACGAAGTCGTCCCGGTAGGGGGTGAAATCGACGCGGCACTGCCGGTAGAGGGTCGAGGCCGATACCTCCTCGGCGATGCGGAAGCGCGCGACCCCCACGAGGGTGATCAGGTAACGGCCGTCGCCGGTCTCGGCGAACTGGGTGAGGCGCCCGGCACAGCCTACATGATAGAGCTTCGGGAAATGGCTCGACCCGTCCCCATCCGCATCGGGCTGAACCATGCCGATGATGCGCTCGCCCTTCAGGGCTTCGTCCACCATGGCGAGGTAGCGCGGCTCGAAGATATTGAGGGGAATCTGTCCTCGCGGCAGGAGGAGCGCGCCCGGGAGGGGGAAAACCGGAATCACCGACGGGCAATCCTCAGGCCCTCGGTAGACCGCATTCATTCCCATTCCCGTCTCCCTGCCTGTGGATCGGCGGCGTCAGGCAAACAGGATCGAGGAAAGCCTCCGCCGTCCTGCGAGCGTCGCCGCGTCCATCGGACCCCAGGCCTCGAAGAACTGGACGAGCTGCTTGCGTGCGCCGTCCTCGTTCCAATTGCGGTCGCGGCGAACGATTTCAAGGAGCTGGTCGACGGCTTCTTTGCGCTGGCCCCGCGCATTGAGCGCAATGGCGAGGTCGAAACGGGCCTGGTGGTCGAGGGGATCGGCCGCGATGCGGCGCTCGAACTCGGCCGTATCGCCGAGGGAGCCGGCCTGCTCGGCAAGATCGAGAGCGGCTCGGGCCCCCGCAATGGCCGGATCCTTGGCCTTGTCGGCCGGCACCATGTCGAGCAGGCGCCTGGCGCCTTCCAGGTCGCCCAGCTCCACATGCAGCTTGGCGAGAGCCGCGAGGGCCGGCGCATGGCCGGGATCCTGCGCCAGGATGCCCGCATAGAGCTCGGCCGCGCCAGCGGCATCGCCCGCCGCTGCGAGGCGGTCGGCCTCCGCCATGACCTCTTCCACGGCGCTGGGACCCAAGGGGCCGACGAGGCGCTCGATAAAGGCCTTGACCTGGCTCTCAGGCAGGGCACCCATGAACCCGTCCACCGGCTGGCCGCGCTGGAACGCGAAGACCGCCGGGATCGACTGCACGCCGAGCTGACCCGCGATCTGCGGATGCTCGTCGATATTCATCTTGACCAGCTTGACCTTGCCGCCCGCCTCCCGGACGACCTTTTCGAGAACGGGCGTCAGCTGCTTGCAGGGGCCGCACCAGGGGGCCCAGAAATCCACGAGAACCGGCTGCTGCATGGATTCGGAAAGGACGTCCTGGCGGAACGCCGCCGTGGTGGTGTCCTTGATCAGACCCTCAGCGGAGGGGCCGTTGCGGGGGGTGTCGGCGAGCATGCGATCCTCGAATGCGATCTTGAGACGGAAAGGAGCCTTGCGTCTTCCTCAGATGGGGGCGGACGTCGTGTCCGGCAATTCTGCCGGAGGTTCGGGCAGGCGCAAAATCAGCGGGTCGTGGCCGGTCGACCGCAGGAACTTGAGCAGGTCGTCCCGCGAGACGCCTGTGGTCATGGAATTGACGAGGGGATGGAAGTTCACCCGCTCGTGCTCCATCAGGTTGGCATCGAGGATCATCGTTACCTGGCCTTCCCGGTCGTTCGCCACCGCGAAGGGCGTCACGGAGCCGGGCTCGACCCCGAGCAGGGTGCGCAGCTGCTCGGCCGAGCCGAAGGACAGGCGCCCCGACGCGCCGATGGCCTCGTGGGTGCGCTTGAGGTCGATCGCGGTCTCGTCCTTGGCGGTGATCAGGAAGAAGCGGCCCTTCTTGTCCTTCACGAACAGGTTCTTCGAATGGGCGCCGGGAATCCGGGCCTTGACCGGGCGCGATTCGGCCACCGTGAAGACGGGCTCGTGCTCGACCGTCTCGGCCGCGATGCCGAGGGCGGCCAGCCGGTCGAGAAGGGCGCGGGGCGAGAGATGGGTCACGGTTCGACAACCTCCGATGGATCGCAGGTTCTAGAGCATCAGACGCGAAAGTGGGAACCGGTTTTGCGTGAAAAGATGCTCGAAAAACAAAACTTAAGGCCTCGGACGCGGGGGCGATTTCATCTCCGAGGCTCTAGCAACCCACCGGTCCGCTCTTAAGCGGGGAGGCGAAAGATCGGAATCTCGCAAGGCCCCTCGCCAAAAATCCCCCTTGCAATATGAACCGTTTTGGGGCACATCAGCGGCCTCGCAACGGCGCAAGCCGCGGAGCGCGGGTGTAGCTCAGGGGTAGAGCACAACCTTGCCAAGGTTGGGGTCGAGGGTTCGAATCCCTTCGCCCGCTCCAATTTCCAGGCCTTCCATGCCCAGAAGGCCCCGGTCGCCCGAATCGACCGCATCTCCTCCCGAACCCGTCGTTTCCAGCTACCCTTTTCGCCATGCCCATGGCGGCTTCCCGGCTGCATTCTCGCCCCTGGACCCGACCGTCGTTCCCTGTCACGCTACGTCAACCGGCCATGAGAAGCCGACGAACCCTTCCGTTTGAAACGTGACACCCTTCCAGTGGAGAACAGGAACGATGCTGAGGAAGACTTTCTTTGCCGCGACCTTGGGGCTCGCGCTTGCCGGCGCGGTTCTGCCGGCCGATGCCGCGACCCTGCGCTACGCCAACCAGGGCGATCTCAAGTCGCTCGACCCCTACACCCTCAACGAGACGACGACCAACGCCCATCTGGGCCATGTCTATGAGGGGCTGACCCGGCGCGGCAAGGACCTGAAGGTCGAGCCTGCTCTTGCTGAGCGCTGGGAGACCAGCGAGGACGGCCTGCGCTGGCGCTTCTTCCTGCGCAAGGGCGTGAAGTTCCATAACGGAAACGATTTCAATGCCGACGACGTGGTCTTCTCGGCGGACCGGGTGCGTGCCAACGGCTCGAACTTCGTGACCCGGGTCCCGACGGATGCGAAATTCGTGAAGGTGGACGACTACACGGTCGATGTGGTCCTGTCCTCGCCGAACCCGATCCTGAACTCCCAATGGGATACGTGGTACATCATGGACAAGGAGTGGAGCGAGGCCAACAACGCCACCGCTCCGACGCCCGCGGCGGCCACGTCGCCGAGCTTCGCGTCCCTCAACGCCAATGGCACCGGGCCGTTTAAGATTGAAAGCCACCAGCCGGGCGTGAAGACAGTCTTCAAGAAGAACCCGAGCTGGTGGGACAAGCCCCAGCACAACATCGACGAGATCGTGTTCACGCCGATCAGCAACGACGCCACGCGGGTGGCGGCGCTCCTGACGGGCGAGGTCGACGTGATCGAGCCGGTGCCGCTGCAGGATATCCAGCGCGTCAACGGCAGCCCGAATGCTCGCGTCATGACCGGGCCGGAGCTGCGCACCATCTTCCTGGGCTTCGACACGGTCCGCGACGAGCTCCTGTCCTCGAGCGTGAAGGGCAAGAACCCGTTCAAGGACGTGCGCGTGCGCGAGGCCTTCTACCGGGCCATCGACATCAACCTGATCCGCGACCGCGTCATGCGCGGCCTGTCGACGCCCTCGGCCCTGCTGATCGCGCCCGAGCTCTTCGTCCATTCGAAGGATTTCACCCGCCCGGCCTTCGATCTCGATCGCGCCAAGAAGCTCCTAGCCGAGGCAGGCTATCCGAACGGCTTCGAGGTCGGCATGGACTGCCCGAACGACCGCTACGTGAATGACGAGGCGATCTGCCAAGCGGTCACGTCCATGCTCGCCCGCGCGGGGATCAAGGTGAACCTCATGGCGCAGCCCAAGGCGCTCTACTTCGCCAAGTCCGGCAAGTCCGGCGGCTACGGCGCCACCTTCTATCTGCTCGGCTGGACGCCCGGCACCTTCGATTCCCACAACGTGCTGCACGACATCATGGGTTGCCGCGACGTTGCCGGATCGAGCCGCGGCGAGACCAATTACGGGGGCTATTGCAACAAGGAGCTCGATGCCCTGGCCGACAAGATCCTGGTCGAGACCGACAAGGAAAAGCGCGATCTCATGATCAAGCAGGCCTTCGAGCTCGGCGCCAAGGACTGGAGCCATATCCCCCTGCACCAGCAATCCCTCGCCTGGGGCGTGTCGAAGAACCTCGACCTCGTCCAGCGCGCCGATAACCAGGTGCTGTTCTATTGGGCGCAGAAGAAGTAAGTGCCGCGAATGCCGCGGGAGGGCAAAGCGCTCTCCCGCGGTGCTGCCGTCAGGCGCCGGCTTCTTCGGCCGCCATGGATTCGGCGATGCGCCGCTCGATCTCGGCACGGTCGGTGACGCCCGCCGGATTGGCCCTGGACGGCATGACCTTCCGATAATGGAGATAGCGCCCGCGGCTTACCTCCTCGAGCCGCGCGAGCTCGCCCAGCGGGTCCGCGTGGTCGTCGACCCGGATGTCGAGATAGGGATATTCCTCCTCGTCATGGATCAGGATCGCGGCCGATTGGCGGCCGCGCTTGTCGCCTCCGGCCGCCTCGCCGGCTTTCAAGGCCGTGAGGAAGCGGCGGGCCAGGGGGAGGTCTGACGCGGCCTCGAAGGCCCGCGCCGTTTCGACGATGACGCTTTCGCCCGCCAGCATGTTGCCCGCAACCGAGAAGGTGTCGCGGATCAGGTGGCCGCACCAGGGCACGCAATCCGCGCCCGTATGGGCGGCGAAACGCCCTTGCCGGTCCATGACATGAACCTGCCGCTGGCCCTGGCCCTCGTCAGCCGCGGCCAGGATGCGCACCACGTCCTCGGCGGGGGCACCGGCCTGCAACAGCTCAAGGCCGCGATATCCGTAGAAGGGATTGACGAAAGCCTGAGTCGCGATGGCGCCCACGCCCGTCGCCACGAAAGGCACCCGCGCGCCCACCGCGAAGGCGCAGGTCGTGACCGCGATCCCGATCTGCCCTGTCCTGATGTCTCTGGCCACGATCGACCATGTCATGCCGTTCCCCCATTCTTCCGGCCCGCGCTGGACCGCCACAAACCATTGAAGCAGGCCGCCGCCCGACTGCAAAGGTCCGAGCGTCGTCGAACCGATATATCCTGATCTTATATGGAAATATTCCTCATGAAATCAGAGGCGTTTTTGCTTTTCGGCAACAGGAAGAACAAAGTTGACGAAAGATGACCGCAAAGGTGGCCCCACGAGTTTCACCTTAAGAAGTTCTTCATGCGCGGGTGCCTTTTCTGCTCTGCCTGTGATTTGTGCGCCAGGGGGGCGCGCGCTTCCCGCGGCGTTGCGGGCAGGCCAATGAATGACAATGCGTTTTCTCAACAATTCCAAACTGCTGGCCAAGTTAGCGATCCCGGTCTCAATCTTCGCCGCCGTCACCGTAGGATTGATCCTCCTCGCAATGCTGGGCCTCAAGGAAATGGCTCAGGAAACGCAGGATCTCGTTGACTTCGAGGCGACACGGCTTGCCGTTACCCTTCAGATCAATGCCGACGTGAACGAGGTCACCACGCAAGAAAAAAACCTGCTCGCGGTAAGCAATCCTGAGCGGATCGAGCGGATCGAGGCAACTTACAATCAGTACAAGCAAAGGACTCTGAAGAGAGTTGATGAATTGCTTGCACTGGCCGATACACCGGAGCGGCAGTCTGCGTTCAGCGGTCTCAAGTCCGCCATCGTTGGCTATTTCGAGCTCACGGACAAAAGTGTCGCTCTTGGAACGAAGAATGATGATGAGGCCGCCCTTGCGATTTCAGATGGTGTGGGGCGCGATGCCCGCATCAAGCTACGCGAGCTTTTGAGCGAGCGGGTCGACGCAAGCAAGGCGGCCCTCGGAAAGGCAAAAGCCGACGCAGAGAGCCTTGCTTCCAATACCACCCGAAACCTGTTTGCTTCAGGAGCCATCGGCCTTCTGGCAGCACTGGGCCTGGTTGGCGCAATCACGATCTACGGGATCACACGCCCTCTCGGTAACATGACAGCAGCTATGTCCCGGCTGGCGCAGGGTGACCTGACCGTCAATGTAATGGGCGTCGAGCGTAAAGACGAAGTCGGGCAGCTTGCTCGCGCGCTCCAGGTGTTCAAAGATAATGCCGTCGAGGCTCGCCGCCTGGCGGCCGAGCAGGAGCATGAGAACGAAGCGAAGATGCGCCGGGCCCAGGCCCTGGACCGGCTGGCGAGCGAGTTCGAGCACAATGTGTCGGCCATGACTCAGGGGCTGGCCTCGGCCGCCACCGAAATGGAGGCGACCGCCCAGTCCATGACGGCCATTGCGGACCAGACCAACGGCCAGTCGGTGAACGTCGCCTCGGCAGCCGAGCAGGCTTCCGCCAACGTGCAGACCGTCGCGGCCGCCACCGAGGAGCTGTCCATCTCGATCCGCGAAATCGCCTCCCAGGTCACGCAATCGTCCCAGATCGCCGAACAGGCGGTCTCGGATGCCCAGCGCACCAACGCGACCGTCCAGGCCCTCGCCGAGACGGCCGAGAAGATCGGCAACGTGGTCCAGCTCATCAACAGCATCGCCAGCCAGACCAACCTGCTTGCGCTCAACGCCACCATCGAGGCGGCGCGCGCGGGCGAGGCCGGCAAGGGCTTCGCGGTCGTTGCCTCCGAGGTGAAGGAGCTTGCGAACCAGACCGCCCGGGCCACGGACGAGATCTCGTCGCAGATCGGTTCCGTGCAGCAGGCGACCCGAGAAGCGGTCGGCGCCATCGATGGGATCGGCCGCACCATTGCGCGGATGTCCCAGATCTCCGTCTCGATTGCGGCCGCCATGGAAGAGCAGGGCGCCGCAACCTCGGAGATCGCCCGCAATGTGCAGGAAGCCGCGCGCGGCACCGAGATGGTGACGGCGAATATCGGCGACGTGAAGCGCGGCGCAGGCGAGACCGGCGCCGCCGCCTCGCAGGTGCTCAGCGCCGCCCAGGAGCTGGCGCGCCACTCCGACAGCCTGGGGCAGGAGGTCGGTCACTTCCTCACGGGCGTGAAGGCCGCCTGACGGCAGGCGCTATGCCAGGAAAGCAAAAAGCCCGGCTCCGGCCGGGCTTTTTCATGCGCTAACTCTAGATCCGACGCTCTAGGACGCCGCCCTCAAGGTGGTCTCGATGGGCGTGCCGCGCTTGAGCGTCTTCGTGACGGGCGTCTTCTCGCAGATCTCCGCAAGCCGCGCCTGCCGCTCCGGGTCGAGCGGCGCGCTGAGGCGGACCTCGCGGGTGATCGACTCGGTCCCGTCCTCGCCCCTGGCGAAGCGTGCATCCACGTCGATGCGCCCCAGCTCCCAGCCCTTGCGGTCCGCATACATGCGCAAGGTGAGGGACGTGCAGGCGGCGAGCGACGCCAGCAGCAGCTCGTAAGGCGACGGGCCGCTATCCGTTCCGCCGAGGCTTTCCGGCTCGTCGGCCGCGAATCTGTGCGTACGGGCGCGGACTTCCTGCCGGTAGCCGGTTTCGCTCGTGAGATGGACGGTCGCCATGGGGCTCCTTGGAATGGTCATTCGGGCAGGGGGATGAACTCGCTCTCGTCGGGCACATGGGCGAAACGGCCCATCTTCCAGTCTTCCTTCGCCTGCTCGATCCGCTCCCGGCGCGAGGACACGAAGTTCCACCAGATATGACGCGGTCCCTCGAGCGCCGCGCCGCCCAGGAACATCATGCGGGTCGGGCGCACGGCGTGCACCGTGATGCGGTCGCCCGGCCGGAACACCAGGAGGCGGGGCCCCTCGAACCGGTCGCCCGCGATCTCGATCTCGCCCTCGACCACATAGATCGCTCGCTCCTCGTGGTTGGCGTCGAGGGGCACGCTCCTGCCCGCCTCGACGGAGACCTCCACGTAGAACCAGTCGGAGACCTGGGTCACCGGCGCGGTGGTCCCGAAGGCGGAGCCCGCGATCACCCGCGCGAAGAGCCCCGTATCCTCCACGACCGGCAGCGTCGCGGCGTCGAAATGCTGGAACGAGGGGTCGATTTCCTCCCGGTCCGCCGGCAAGGCGATCCAGCTCTGCAGGCCGAGCATCCGCCCGCCGTGGCGCTCGGCCTCCGGAGAGCGCTCCGAATGGGCGATGCCGCGTCCGGCCGTCATCAGGTTCATGGCGCCGGGCGCGATGTCCTGGATATTGCCGTTGCTGTCCCGGTGGGTGATGCGGCCGTCGAAGAGATACGTGACGGTGGCGAGCCCGATATGCGGATGGGGCCTGACATCCATGCCCTGTCCGGCGATGAGCTGCACGGGGCCGAAATGATCGAAGAAGATGAAGGGGCCGACCATCTGCCGCTTGCCGTGCGGCAGGGCGCGACGGACCGAAAAGCCGTCACCCAGGTCGCGGACGCGGGGAACCACAACGAGCTCCAGCGCATCGCAGGATCGGGGATCGCCCAGGATCGGATCTTCGCTCGGCAGCCAGCTCATGGCACCTCTCCTTAAGTCACCCCTGCGCCTGACCCGCAGGATAGGCGCTCCGGCGCCCAAGCCAAGCGCAATCCCGAAAAGGTGTCCTTGCACGGCCGAGGCTTGACGCGGCAAAGCCTGTGCCTTTCCGGCGCAGGCTTCCTCCTGGGCAAGGCGGAATCCTGTGATAAAGAGCACATGTCTGCCGGCGCGGGGCCGGCCTTTCACGGATGTCGAGAATTCATGGAACTGCCGCCGCTCCTGCGACAGGGCGTGGACGCTGCGCTGGCCGGAACCGGCCTGTCGGACCTGAGCCGGGCCGCCGGCATGCTTTCGGCGCGCTACCGGGCGGAGGTTCGGGACGGGCGCTTCCACCTCTCAGACGACCTTGCGGCCCGCGCCTATCTGGCCACGCGCCTGCCTGCGACCTTCGCGGCCGTCCGCGCCGCCATGGGGGCGCTCGCCGAGGCGCGGCCGGATTTTTCTCCCGCCGACCTTCTCGATCTGGGCGCGGGACCGGGCACCGTCTTCTGGGCCGCCATGGATTGCTGGCCGGATCTCGGCCGCGCCCTCCTGGTCGAAGGCAGCCCCGCCATCCGGGCCTGGGGCGAGCGGCTGGCCCGGGAAGCCCCCGTTCCGGCCGCATGGCAGGCCGGCAACGTCGCGAAGCCCCTGGAGGGTGTCGCGCCCCACGACCTCGTGACCCTCGCCTATGTGCTCGACGAGCTGGCGGAGGCCGAGCGCGGCCCCCTCATCGATCGGCTCTGGCATCTCACCCGCGACACCCTCCTGGTCGTCGAGCCCGGCACGCCGGCCGGGTGGGAGCGAATTCTCGCGGCCCGGGACCGGCTGATCACTGCCGGCGCCTTCCTGCTCGCTCCCTGTCCCCATGCGGCTGCCTGCCCGCTCGCGGCGCCCGACTGGTGCCACTTTGCCCGCCGGGTCGCCCGCTCGCGCCTGCACCGGCAGGCCAAGGGCGCGGAGGTGCCATGGGAGGACGAGAAGTTCATCTATCTGGCGGCCTCCCGCTTCCCCGGGCAGCTTCTCGCCGCCCGCGTCATCGCGCCGCCCCGCCTCGCCAGCGGGCAGGCGCGGCTGAAACTGTGCCAGGCCGACGGCCGGGCGCAGGAGCGCCTCTTCACCAAGCGCGAGGGCGCCGACTTCAAGCACGCCCGCCGGGCCGACTGGGGCGATGGGCTGTAGCGGTGTCTCAGCCCAGGTCCGTATGGATGAAATCGTTGCCCTTGTAGAGCAGGGGGAGGCCGGTGCTCTTGGCGCACGCATAGGCGAAACAGTCGCCCATGTTCAGGCGGGCCGGACTGTTCTGGCCCTTCCCGTAGCGGGCGAAGGCCCGGATGGCCTCGGTGCCGATCTGGGGCGTGACCGGCATTTCATGGACATCCAGCCGCTGCATGAACTCGGCCACGAACCCATGGGCCGCCTCCACCGATAACCCTCCCTTGCTCGCCAAGTTCGCGACGCATTCCACCATCGCGATCGGTGACGTGGTCAGCGGGGTGCGGGCCGTCTCGATCCGCTCAATCAGCGCCTCGTGACCGTCCTCCTGGAGAAGGATGGCGAGGACCGCGGAAGCATCGAGGAACATGCCTATTGGCCCCAGAGCTCGTCGAAGTAGCGCTTTTCTTCCTCCCAGGAGGTCCGCTCGACCGTCACGGTACTGGCCACCTTGGCGAGAAGCGGCGCAAGACGCTCCTTCACGGGCATCGCGCTTGCTTCCTCGGCCATTTCGCGGTCGAGGGCTGCCCGCAGCACATCGGCCTTGCTCATGCGCCGCACACGGCTGAGGTGCTCGATCTGACGGAGCAGGGCGGGGTCCTTGATGTTCAGGGCCATGAGATCCTCCTGTTCGAGATTGATCGTAACAGAATTCGGTACCTTGAGAAAGGAAAAAGGTACCTCATCCGGTTCCGGATTTCCCGTCCCTGCGGCGACAGGGGACGCGGCGATGTTTGCGGCCATGGGTAGGGGCGTGCTAACGCCACACGCGGTTGCACACGATACGTGAGACGATGGCTGGCAAGAATCCGCTTCTGCGCGGCGATACGCTTCCCCTGATCCGGCGCCTCTGGCGGGACTGGATGCGTCCGCATGCCAAGACCCTGGCGCTCGTCCTCGTTCTCGTGGCCCTGGTCTCCGGCGCGACGGGCCTCTATCCGGTGCTCATCAAGGCGGCCTTCGATGCCTTCGCGGCCCGGGACGCGACCGCGATCCTGCTCGCGCCCCTCTTCGTCATCGCGGTCACGTCCGTGAAGGGCTTCTCGCTCCTGGCGCTCACGGTGCTGACCAACCGGGTGGTGACCAAGATCGAGGCCGACATGCAGACGGCCCTCTATGGCCACATGATCGATGCGGACATCGCCCAGATCGGGCGGGAAAGCCCGGCGGCGCTCACCCAGCGCTTCACGACGGATTTCCTGTTCATCAAGGAGGCGCTGACCCGCATCTCGACCGTGTTCCTGCGGGAAGTGACGACCATCATCGCGCTCGTCGCCGCCATGCTGTGGATCGACCCGGTGCTCACCCTGGTGGCCGGCGTCACGGTGCCGTTCATCGCTCATCCTATCGGCAAGATCGGCAAGAAGCTGCGCCGGGTCGCGATCTCGACCCAGGAGCAGACCGGCCAGATGGCGAGCCTGATCACCGAAAGCCTCGCGGGCACCCGCGTGGCCAAGACCTACGCGCTCGAGGGCTATCTCAAGTCCAAGGCGGCCCAGACCTTCGACGAGGTGCGCAAGCTCAAGATGAAGGCCGCCAATGCGCGCGGGCGCCTCGATCCGCTCCTCGAGGCGGGCGGCGGCTTCGCGGTGGCGGCCGTGCTGGTGCTGATCGGCCAGCGGATCATCGCCGGCGGCAGCACGGTGGGCGACTTCACGGGCTTCGTCAGCGCGCTCATCCTGGCCGCCCAGCCGATCCGGGCGCTCGGCAATCTCAACGCCATCGTTCAGGAGGCGGCGGCCGCCCTCCAGCGCACCTTCGCGGTCATGGACGAGAAGCCGCAGATCACCGACCGGCCGGGCGCGAAGGCGCTCGCGGTGACGGGCGGCGAGATCAGGTTCAAGGATCTGGGCTTTTCCTACAATGCGGAGCAGACCGCGCTTCATCATGTGGATTTCACCGCCGAGGCGGGCCGCACCACGGCCCTCGTCGGCCGCTCCGGCTCCGGCAAGTCGACCGTGCTCTCCCTGGTGCCCCGGCTCTACGACGTCACGTCCGGCGCCGTGCTGGTGGACGGGCAGGACGTGCGCGACGTCACGCTCCGGTCCTTACGCAGCGCCATCGCGGTGGTCAGCCAGGACGTGGTGCTCTTCGACGACACGGTGCGGGCCAATATCGCGTTCGGCCGGCCCGGCGCGAGCGACGAGGAGATCGTCGCGGCCGCCAGGGCCGCGGCCGCGCACGATTTCATCATGCGGATGCCCCAGGGCTACGACACGGTCGTCGGGCCCGGCGGCGGGCGGCTGTCGGGAGGCGAGCGCCAGCGGGTGTCGCTTGCCCGCGCCTTCCTCAAGGATGCGCCGATCCTGCTGCTGGATGAGGCGACGAGCGCGCTCGATTCGGAATCCGAACAGCTCGTCCAGGAGGCGATCCGCCGGCTCATGAAGGGCCGCACCACCCTCGTGATTGCCCACCGGCTCTCGACCGTGCGGGACGCGGACAAGATCGTCGTGATGGAGGCGGGCCGCGTCGCCGAGATGGGCTCCCACGAGGCGCTCGTGGCCTCGGGCGGGACCTATGCGCGCCTTCACCGCCTCCAGCTCTCGGGCGAGGCCGAGCCTGCGAGTCCGGTGGCCTGAGAACGGGCAGGGACAGGCCGGTCAGACGCAGTATAGATATATTATAACAATGTTAAGACGATCCTCTTAAGGGTGGTGAACCCACTCAGGGAGGACATCCATGCTTCGCTCCATCATTGCAACCGCGGTGCTGATCCTCGGCGCTGCGCTCGCCGGATCCACCGCCGCTGTCGCCCAGGGCCTCGTGCCCTGCGCGCCGGAGCACGGTTTCTGCCGCGTTCCCTATCCGACCCGGGTCGTCTACGGCATCCCGGGCCACCAGGTGGCGCGCGACGTCCCGGGAGGCGGCATTCCGTGCTCCAACCGGGCCTTCGGTGATCCGGCGCCCGGAATCCCGAAGCGCTGCGCCTATATCGCCCGGTCCGCCCGGGAAGACTTCGAGCCGCCATTCCCGCACCGGCCCGTCCGCTGGCGCGAGACGGAATATGGCGGGCCGGCTTGGCGGACCTGTGCCGACGAAAACGGCTTCTGCGGCTTCCGGGGTGGCAAACGGGTCCGCTACGGTGCCCATGGCCGCTATGCGGAGGGTTTCTATCGGGGCGGAGTCGGCTGCAACAACGGCACCTTCGGCGATCCGGTCCCCGGCGTGCCCAAGCACTGCCAGGTCCTCGACTGACAAGTCCTCGACTGACGGCGCGACCCGGCGGGCTTGCCCCGCCGGCAGAGCGCTTCGGGCCTCACTCCCGCCGCATGATGCGGTCGACCAGAACGTTCGACCAGAAGCCGGGTCGGAAGTCCCTCTCCAGGGCCTCCGGGTCGTAGACGGTCTCGACCCAGGTGAGGAAGGGAATCCCCCTGGCCTCGCCCTCCTGGCGGTAGCGCTCGAAGAAGGCGTCGAGGATGCCGGTCTTGGAAAAGCGGAAATGGCCGTAGCGGGCGGAGAGCTGGCGCAGGGCCTCGTCCACGCTGCGGCCCTCATGGACGATGAGGTAGAGGGCCGCCACGAAGCCCGCCCGGTCGGCACCTGACTTGCAATGGAGCACGGCCGGGTATTCGACGGTCTCGAAGAAGGCCTTGGCGGACAGAAGGGTTTCCCGGTCCGGCGCGCCGCGGGAGCGCACCACGAATTCCACGAGGTTGATCCCGAGCCGCTCGCAGATATCCTTCTGAAGCTGCCAGGAGCCGTGCTCGCGCCCGCCGCGCAGGTTGACGATGGTGCGCACCCCCTCGTCCTTGAGCCGCGAGATCTGGTGCGGAGCCGGCTGGGCCGAGCGCCAGAGCCGCTCCGAGACCCGGTGCTTGTTCAGGTAGAGCAGGCGAAAGACCCCGTGATCGACCAGCAGCATGTTGGCCCAGGCGCGCACGCGCCCGAGGGCCCCCCCGACGGGCTTGTCCCAGCGGGCGATGCGGGCCATGCGGCGGGCATAGCGGGTTTCAGGCTTGAGAAACCTGTTGATCACGGCAATCCATTGTAGCGGTTGCGGCCCGAGCCGGGGCCTTCGGCGTCAGGGCCGCCTTATCGGGCATTGACCCGTATTAATCAATCGCAGGGGGCGGGCGTCTGCAGATGGGCGGCTTGGATCGGCCCGAAGAGCGCGCTATATTGGGATCGGAGTGGATGACGGGCTTTCGCCCGCCATCCTTTTCCTAGATCCAGAATTGGACCCGGATCGTGATCTGCCAGGATCTCCGGGTCCTTTTCATATCCAGGGCGAAGCCAAGGGGTAGGAACCACATCGGCTTTCACCTCCGATTCGAGGGCAAGGCTGTTGCCACAGTCCGAGGAAGCCCATCTTCCCGGATCGTGCCGCTGGCCCGGCACTGCTGCTTTTGCCCTCAAAGCCGTCCGTAGACGATCGCTCCCAAATCCTTGAGCCTTCGTAAAGCTCTGCCTGGACGTGAGGATGGCGTGGTTCGAGCTTGCGCCAGGCCCGAAATCCCAGGCTCGTGCGGGCTTCCATCAGGCCTGCCGGGAGTTTGAAGCTTATCCTATCTGTTGCCGCCCCGCCCCCTGTCGTGTAAGGGGTGCGTTTCGATACAACCCTCCTTGACGAAAACGGCTGCCGGACCGGGCCACGGGTGCCCGAGGGGAAGTCCATCGTCGAGACCAATCACTGCAGGAGAGCGGCGTCATGTCGTCCACCTTCGAGACCGTCGCCGGCATCATTTCCGAGACCGCCGACATCCCGCGCGACCAGATCACGCCGGAAAGCCATGCCATCGACGATCTCGGCATCGATTCGCTGGCCTTCCTCGACATCGCCTTCGCGATCGACAAAGCCTTCGGTATCAAGCTGCCTCTCGAGCAGTGGACGCAGGAGGTCAACGAGGGCAAGGCTCCGGCCGAGGAGTACTTCGTCCTGAAGAATCTCGTGGCGCATATCGACGCCCTGATCGCCGCCAAGGCGGCTTCGTAAGCGGCAGGCCCCGCCAGGGGCCTGTGCTCCCCTCAGAGCGCCCGGACCGCGAAGGGCGCCCGCAATCCCGGCTCGACACGGCGGTCGGACAGGAGCCCCGCTCCGAGGCTCTGCCCCAGGCTTTCCTTGAGCCCCTCCCGCCCGGCCCGCCCGGGACGACAAGAGAATGGTTCGGATCCCGGATGCGTCTCGAATATTTTGAAATGATCGATCGGGTGACGCGCCTCGACCGCGAGGGCCGCCGGATCGAGGCCACGTCCACGGTGCCGACGGAAAGCCCGGTCTTCGAAGGGCATTTCCCGGGTCATCCCCTGGTGCCCGGCGTGCTGCTCACCGAGACCATGGCCCAGGCCTCCGGCTATCTCGTGCTGGGGCTCATGAACTTCACCCACATGCCGTTCCTCATGGCGGTCGACAAGGCGCGCTTTCGCACCTTCGTCGGACCCGATACGGTGCTCACCGTCACGGCGCAGCTCGAGCACGAGGGCTCGGGCTATGCGGTCACGAAGGCGAAGATCATGGCCGAGGGCAAGCCCATCTGCGATGCGGAGCTGCGCTTCCGCATCATGCCCTTCCCGGCCGGCATGGACGAGCTGATGCGGGCCCAGGCGCGCCGCATCGGGCTCTTGGCGGAGGCGGCCTGATGCGCGACGTTGTCATCACGGGAATCGGAATCGTCTCGGCCGCCGGGGAGGGAATCGACGCCCACCTGGAGGCGCTCTCCGCAGGCGCGCCCCGCATCGACACCGAGAGCTTCGCGCCCTATCCGGTCCATCCGGTGGCAACGCCGGATTACGACCGGCAGATCGCCAAGAAATCCGACCAGCGGCAGATGGAGGCTTGGCAGAAGCTGGGCTGCTATGCGGCGGGCCTTGCCCTCGATGCGGCCGGCGCCAAGGAGGATGCGGAGCTGAAAAGTCGCATGCACCTGATCGTGGCGGCCGGCGGCGGCGAGCGCGATTACGCGGTCGACGGGCAGATCCTCACGGGCCTGCGCGCAGCCGAGAATCCGGGCGTGTTCCTCAACGAGCGCCTGATGGGCGACCTGCGGCCGACCCTGTTCCTGGCCCAGCTCTCCAACCTGCTGGCGGGCAACATCTCCATCGTTCATGGAGTCACGGGGGCGTCGCGCACCTTCATGGGCGAGGAATCGAGCGGCGTCGACGCACTTCGCGTCGCCCATGCGCGCATCGCCTCGGGGCAGAACGACATTTTCCTGGTCGGCGGCGCCTACAATGCCGAGCGGCCCGACGTGCTGCTGATCTACGAAATGGGCGGTTTCCTCTGGAAGCAGGCCTATCGCCCCGTCTGGGAGCGTCCCGCCGAGGGCGGCGGCATGATCCTGGGATCCGGCGCCTGCTTCCTGGTGATGGAATCCCGCGAACATGCGGCAGCGCGGGGCGCGACGTCGCTTGCGACCGTCGCGGGCATCGTGTCCGACCGCAGCCGGCGCACGCCCGGCAGCGTCGGGCAGGCCCTGCGGACACAGATCGCGGCCCTGAACGCCCGGCCCGACGCCATCGTGTCGGGCGCCACGGGCATCAAGGACGTCACCGAGGAGGAGCAGGCCGCCTTGCGCGAGACCTTCCCGGAGGCCGCGCTCCACGCCACCGGCAACGTGACCGGCCACATGATGGAGGGCCAGGTGCCGTCGGGCGTCGCCCTGGCGGCCGCCCTGATCGCCCGGGGGCAATCCAACGAGGCGCTCGTCACCTCCGTCGGCCATTGGCGCGGCGAGGGTGCCGTGCGGCTGACCAAGGCAGAGTGAGGAGACCGGCATGGCGCTTCGCGACAACCAGGGCCGTCCGCTCGTCGCCGTCACGGGCATGGGCGTAGTCACGTCCCTGGGCCAAGGCAAGGACGACACCTGGGCGGCCCTCACGGCAGGGCAGTCCGGCATCCGCCGCATCTCGCGCTTCCCCGTCGAGGGCCTGCGCACCACCATCGCGGGCACCATCGATTCCATCGCAGTCGAGCCCTTCTGCGCACCCATGCTGTCCGAGCAGCTCGCCCTGCGGGCCGCCGACGAGGCGGTGGGCCAGTCGGGCCTGAGCCGGAGCGACTTTCCGGGCGCCCTGTTCATCGCCGTGCCGCCGGTCGAGATGGAATGGCCCCAGCGGGAGGCCCTGGCGGAGGCCTCCGGCCAGACCGGGGACATCACCTACAAGGATCTCCTGAAGGCGGCCGCCACAGGCAAATTCAAGGCTTGGCACGACCTGTTCATCTTCGGCACGGTCGCCGACCGGGTCGCCGATCGGTTCGGCACAAAGGGCTCGCCGATCTCGCTCTCCACCGCCTGCTCGTCCGGCGCCACGGCGATCCAGCTCGGGGTCGAGGCGATCCGGCGCGGCGAGACCCAGGCGGCGCTCTGCATCGGCACGGACGGCTCCGTGAACCCCGAATCCCTCGTTCGCTTCTCGCTGCTCTCCGCGCTCTCGACCCAGAACGAGGTGCCGGAGGCGGCCTCCAAGCCCTTCTCGAAGAACCGGGATGGGTTCGTGATGGGCGAGGGCGGAGCCGCCCTCGTGCTCGAGGATGCCGAGGCCGCGAAGGCCCGTGGCGCGACGATTCTCGGCTACGTGCTCGGCTGCGGCGAGAAGGGCGACGGCTTCCACCGCACCCGCTCCTCGCCGGACGGGATGCCGGCCATCACGGCGATCCGCGAGGCGCTGGCCGATGCGGGCCTTGCGCCCGACGATATCGGCTACATCAACGCCCACGGCACATCGACGCCCGAGAACGACAAGATGGAGGCCATGAGCTGCACGGCCGTGTTCGGCGAGCGCATGGCGCAGCTGCCGATCTCGTCGAACAAGTCGATGATCGGCCACACGCTCACGGCCGCCGGCGCCGTGGAGGCCGTGATGTCGCTGCTCACCCTCGCGACCGGGCGCATTCCGCCGACCATCAACTACAAGGTCCCGGACCCCACGATTCCGCTCGACGTAGTCCCGAACGAGGCGCGGGACGCGGATGTCCGCTTCGTCATGTCGAATTCCTTCGGGTTCGGCGGCCAGAACACCTGCCTCGTCTTCGGGGCGGAGCCGAAAGGGGCTTGAGCATGGGCCGGATCTTCGTGACGGGCGGCGGCAAGGGCGTCGGCGCCGCCATCGTGCGGGCGCTGGTCGCGGCCGGCCACGACGTGGACTTCACCTACCGCTCCTCCACGGGCGCCGCGGTGGCGCTGGCCGAGGATCTGATGGCCGCCCATCCGGGCCGCACGGTCAAGACCCATGCCCTCGACCTGTCCCATAAGGAAGCCCTCGACGATTTCTGCGCGAGCCTCGAATCCGAGGCGTTCTTCGGCTTCGTGCACAATGCCGGCCAGCCCTATGACGCGCTGGCTGCCATGATGCAGCAGGACAAGGCCGAAGGCGCCATGCAGGTGAACTTCTGGTCCTTCACGCGGATCGCCAAGTCCCTCATGCGCGGCATGATCCGCGCCCGCGCCGGTCGCATCGTGGCCATCGGCTCCGTCGCGGCCCTCCAGGGCAATCCCGGCAATGCCGCCTATGCGGCCTCCAAGGGGGCGCTCATCTCCTATTGCCGCACCCTCGCCATCGAGACCGCGAAGCGCGGGCTGACCGTTAACGTGATCGCGCCGGGCTTCATCGACACAGACATGATGGCGCCCTACGCGGCCTTCCGGGAAAGCATGGAGAAGCAGATCCCGGCCGGGCGCTTCGCGAAGCCCGAGGAGATCGCGGGCCTCGCGGCCTTCCTCATAAGCGAGCCCGCCGCCTATATGACCGGCGCGGTCCTGCCCATCGACGGCGGTCTGACCTCCATGATCGGCATTCACCGGTAGACGCTCGATGCGCTGCAAGACCCTGTCGTCGGAGACGATTTACGAGGACCCATGGACCCGCGTCGTCCGGGACGAGGTCCGTTGGGACAATGGGCACCAGGGGACCTATTCGGTGGTGATCAAGCCGCCGGGCGTCAGCGTCATCGCCGTGACGTCCACCGGAAGCGTCATCCTGACGCGAGAGTTCCGCTATGCCCTGGGCGCATACAGCCTCGAGGCGGTGAGCGGAGCCATCGAGCCGGGCGAGGAGCCGGTCGATGCGGCCCACCGGGAACTCGTCGAAGAGATCGGCTTCAAGGCCGAGACCATGACCCCGCTCGGTCTGGTCCATCCGTTTACGGCCGGGGTGTCCTCGCCGAGCCATCTCTTCCTGGCCGAGGGACTGTCGCCGACGGCGACCAACCCCGATCCGGGCGAAGTCATCGAGCCGGTCGAGATGTCCCTGTCGGATGCCGTTGCGGAGGTCGTGGCGGCCCGCATCGTCCACGGGCCGACCTGCGTCGCCCTCCTGCTTGCGGAGCGTCATCTCGCGGCCCGGTAAAGAGGCCGGAGCTTGTCATCGGCAGGACCGGGCTTTAATCGCCTTCAGGAATATTCCATGTCATCCCCGGGCCCGTCCCGGGGACCGCGTTTCGCAGGGCTCTTCCGGCGGAACGGCGAGATACGTCAAGGATCGAACCCATGCGTGCCCTTCAGCTTTTCGGCGACCGCGACCTTCGCCTGACCGAGATGGACGCTCCGCCGCCGCCCGGCCCGGGCGAGGTGCAGGTGCGCGTGAAGGCGCTCGCCCTGAACTATCTCGACGTCTGGGGTTTTCGCGGCATGGCCTTCGCCAAGCGCAAGATGCCGCAGGCGGTCGGCGTCGAGGCTTCCGGCGAGATCGCGGCGGTGGGCGAGGGCGTGACCCGGTTCAAGGCCGGCGATCCGGTCACCATGTACGGCGCCGAGACCTGCGGCCATTGCAAGGCCTGCCGGGAGGGCCGCGACAATCTCTGCGAGAACGTTGCCGGCATCATGGGCTTCCACATCGACGGCTTCGCCCGTGAGCTGATCAACCGGCCGGAGCGGCTCGTCATCCCGGTGCCCCAGGGCGTATCCTTCACGGATGCGGCCTGCGCGCCCATCGGCTTCGGCACGGTCCAGCACATGCTCTTCGATAACGCGAAGCTGGAACCCGGCGAATCGATCCTCGTCCATGCGGGCGGATCGGGCATCGGCACGGCGGCCATCAAGATGGCCAAGGCCATCGGCTGCACGGTCTATACGACCGTTGGCGACGACGAGAAGGGCGAGAAGGCGAAGGCCCTGGGCGCCGACTACGTCGTCAACTACCGCACGGAGCGCTTTGAGGGCGAGGTGCGTCGCCTGACCAAGCGGAAGGGTGTGGACGTGGTGTTCGAGCATGTGGGCGCCGATACCTGGAACGGCTCGCTGCTCTGCCTCAAGCGGGGCGGACGCCTTGTGACCTGCGGCTCCACGAGCGGGGTCTCGACCACCATGAACCTCATGCAGCTCTTCCAGCAGCAATACCGGATCTTCGGCTCCTTTGGCTGCCGCATCGAGAACATTGCGCAATCCCTGGAGAAGATGGCCGGCGGCATGACGCCGGTGATCGATTCGATCTTCCCCCTCGACGATTTCCAGAAGGGGCTGGAGCGGCTGGAAAGCCGCAAGGTGTTCGGCAAGGTGGTCGTGACGTTCTGAGGTCGTGCACCGTCATTCCGGGACGGCCCAAGGGGCCGGGCCCGGAACCCATAAACGCTGAGCTTTATGAATAAGACGCAGCGGCTTTCGCGGCTCTCTATTCTGAGATGGTTGCGTTTATGGGTTCCGGGCTCCGCTCCGCGGCCCCGGAATGACGGGGAGGCACGCGCTGTCCCAGAATGACGATGTTACTGGTTGAGGATGAGATAGAGATCCGACCAGTCGGGGTTCATGTCTTCGATCAATCTGATCTTCCAATCCCGCCGCCATTTCTTGAGGCTCTTCTCTCGCGCAATCGCCTCATCGATGCGCTCGTAAGTTTCGTACCAGACAAGGCGCTGGACATCGTATTTTGCGGAAAAGCCGGGAATCGCTTTGGATTTGTGCTCATGGACGCGGCGGGACAGATCGTTGGTGACGCCAAGATAAAGCGTTCCATGCCGGCGACTGGCCAAGAGATAGACGTAGTAAGCCATGCTGCCTCGACTGATCTGGCAGCAAATGGTACTTAATTACAATAAGCTGACAAGCTCCTCCTCTGTCATTCCGGGGCGCACCTTTAGGTGCGAGCCCGGAACCCATACCCGCTAACGGTGCAGGATAAAGAGCGGCGGATTTCGCAGCTTCCCATTGTAAAACGTTGGTGTTTATGGGTTCCGGGCTCGCCTGCGGCGCCCCGGAATGACGGTGTGCTTATAGGCGAGCCCCTATCCCCTTGCGAGAACGTCCTCGATCACTGCGGCCGTCTCGGCGGCCCTGACGTCCCAGGAATGTTCGGCGGCGATCAGCCGGGCCCCGGCCTCGCCCATGGTCTTGGCTTTAGACGGGTCGGCCGAGAGGTCCGCGACGGCGCGGGCGAGCGCCTCCGGATCGCCCGACGGGACGACGAGGCCGCAGCCGCTGCCCCGGACGATATCCGCCATGCCCTTGAAGTCGCTGACCACCACCGGCCGACCGCAGGCCAGCATCTCGAAGAGTTTTAAGGGCGTGATGCCGTGGGCCGTGATGCCGCTGGGATCCACGCTCGGCACGAGCGCCGCCACAGCGCCGCGGATCAGGGCCGGCAGATCCTTCTGCGCGACCCGGTCGAGCCACGTCACGGGGGCCTGCGCTCCCTCGAGGGCGGCCCGCAGGCTCTCGTCGACGATCGGGCCGGCGAGCAGCAGGTCGGTCCCGTCAGGCCAGCCCGGGGAGCGGGCGGCCTGGAGCATCACCTCGACCCCATGCCAGCGCGTCATGCCGCCGAAGAACAGGACATAGGGCCGTGTCCTGCGGGTCTGCGGGCCTTCGGGCGTGAAGAGTCTGGTGTTCGCCCCGTTGCCCACGTGGAAGGCGCGGACATGGCCGGCCTCCGCCGAGCCCCACGTGACGAGCTGGGGCGTGACGGCGATGAGCGCGCTCGCCCAGCGGTATTGCAGCCGCTGGAGGGCCGAGAGGATCCTCTTCAGGCGCCGGAAGCGCGGATGGGTCACGAAGGCCTCCGCATAGACCCCGTTGATCTCCTGGATCGTCGGCTTGCCTAGGATCCTCGCGGCGAGCGCAATGGGAAAGGCCGCGAAATGGGAGCGGAAATAGACGATGTCGGCCCGTGGTAGGCCCGCCAGGCCCGCGACGGTGATGCGGGCATAGCGCCCGAGCTGGCCGAAGAGGCCGCTGCGGGAGGCCCCGCGCTCCGCCCGCAGGGCCACCGGATAGCCGCGCCGCTCCAGGCCCTCGCAGATCTCCAGCACATGGGTCGCGGCGGCGCTGCCCGGGACGATGCGCTCACAGCAGACATAGAGGATGCGGGATTTCGGGGCGGAGGGCAGGGGAGGGCTCGCGGGTTCGGGAAACGAGCGGCCTTGTACAAAGCCGCTGCGGCTCCGTCGAGTGTTTCGCCCGTGTTACTGGACAACCTCGCCCGTGCGGTCTATCGGCGCGGTTGAAGCCTCGGACTCGTCTGGGATCGATCCGATGCTCGAGAGGATTTTCGCCGCTCATGCGCATCGCCGTCGTCGATTTCCATTCCCTGGCCAACGATTCGCGCGTGCTGCGGACGGCCGAGGCCCTGCACGGGGCCGGGCACGAGGTCCTGCTCGTCGGCTACGGGCCGGCGCCAGAGGGCGTGCCCTATCGGGTCGCGCTCCTGCCCCGGCTGCCCTCGCCCTTCGTCATCCGGGCCGGAATCCTGCTGCGGCAGGCCCCGGCCAACCTGCTGCCGGCCTCCTCGCATCTCTTCTACTGGCTCCACGAGGGGCGGCGGGCGGCGCGGCGGATCCTGCGCGACTTCCGGCCCGAGGCGGTCCACGCCAACGATTGGACGACCCTGCCGCTCGCCCTCGACGCCAAGGCCCGCTTCGGGGCGCGCATCGTCTATGACAGCCACGAGATGGCGATCGCCGAGTATGAGCACAGCCTGAAATGGCGGATCGCGGCGCTTGCCCATGTGCGGGCCATCGAGGGACGCGGCATCCGGGCTGCCGATGCGGTCATCACCGTGAGCCCCGGCATCGCCGAGGCCCTGGCCGAGGCCTATCCGGGCCTGCCGAAGCCTGCCATCATCCGTAACGTTCCGGCCGCGGCCCTGGCGCCGTTCCGGCCCGTGGGTGAGCGGATCGAGGTCCTGTTCCACGGCCTTCTGCGCGACAATAGGGGCCTGGAGGCGATCCTCGATTCCCTGCCGCGCTGGCGCAGCGAGTTCCGCCTGACCCTGCGCGGGCAGGCGGCGCCTGCCTATCTCGCGGCCCTGAAGGCCCGTGCCGAGGCGCGGGGCGTGGCGGACCGGGTTCGCTTCGAGCCGGCGGTTGCTCCCCAGGAGGTGGTCTCCCGGGCCGCCGAGGCGGATGTGGGGCTGTGCATCCTGCCGGATTCGAGCCGCCACAACCGCTTCGCCCTGCCGAACAAGCTGTTCGAATACCTGGCGGCAGGCCTCGCGGTCGTCACCTCGCCCCTGCCCGACATGGCCGAGATCGTGACCCGCTTCGAATGCGGGCGCCTCGCGGCCGACGATGCGGATGCCATTACGGAGACTATCAACAGCCTCGACCGTCCCGCCCTCGACCGCATGAAAAGGCAGGCCCTCGCGGCTGCCGCTGCCTTGAGCTGGGACCGGGAGCGGGAGGTCCTGACGGGCCTCTACGACCAATTATCGCGCACGTCCGGCACTTGACGAAGCCGGGCAGGCGCGGAAAGACGCGGTCTCTTTTCGCGATCCCGTTTCAGGAGAATCCGTGGTTCATCGTTCCCAACGCCCTCGCAGCCTGGCCTCGCGCCTGACCGAGACGGTCATGGTCGGCCTGGTGCGGAGCGTCTTCGCCCTGTCGCGGGCCCTCGGCCCCGAGCGGTCCGGCGCCGTCGGCGCGGCGCTGGCCCGCGCCATCGGCCCCTTCCTTCCGGCCCACAAGACGGCCCTTGCCAATATCCGGGCCGCCTATCCGGGCAAGCCGGAGGCCGAGGTGAGGGCGCTCGCGCGGGCCGCCTGGGACAATCTCGGCCGGGTCGGCGGTGAATACCCGCATCTCGGGGCCCTGTTCGACTACGACCCGGACCGGCCCGAGCCCGGCCGGACGGAGGTGGACGGGATCGAGCACTTCCTTAGCCTGCGGGACGACGAGAAGCCCGGCATCATCTTCTCGGCCCATCTCGCCAACTGGGAATTGCCGGCGATCTGCGCCGCCCGGTTCGGGCTCGACGCGACGGCGGTGTTCCGCGCGCCCAACGATCCGGCCATCGCGCGGGTGCTGCACGAGATCCGCTCCGAGACCATGGGCGGTCTGGAGGCGGCCCGCCAGGGAGCGGCCTTCGCCATGCAGGGGGCGCTCGAGAAGGGCGGCCATCTCGGCATGCTCATCGACCAGCATTTCACCCGCGGCGTGATCGTGAACTTCCTTGGCCGGCCGGCCCTGGTGAATCCCATCCTCGGCAAGTTCGCCCGCCGGTTCGACTGCCCGGTCCACGGGGTGCGGGTGATCCGCCTGCCCGGCTACCGCTTCCGGCTCCAGCTCACTCCGCCCCTCGACCTGCCCCGGGACGCTGAAGGACTCATCGACGTGCAGGGCGCCATGCAGGCCATGACCTCCGTGGTCGAGGAGTGGGTGCGGGAACACCCCGAGCAATGGCTATGGATGCACAGGCGCTGGCGGGTGCCGGCCGGAACTCAAGCTAACGTGAGTTCCCCTTGAGGCCGGATTCGTGTTCCATGGGGATCACCATGGTGTCACGTTCGAACATGTCCCGCCCGCAGGCGGCCCTGACGCTCCTGGGGCTTGCTGCCGTCGCGCAGTCCGCCTTCGTGCAGCCCGCTTCGGCCGAGCCGCCGCGAGCCGTCGTGGAACTCTTCACCAGCCAGGGCTGCTCGTCCTGCCCGCCCGCCGATGCGCTCCTGGCCGGCATGGCGCGCCGGTCCGACATCGTGGCGCTCTCGTTCCCGGTGGATTACTGGGACTATCTCGGCTGGAAAGACACCCTGGCCCAGCCCCTCTTCACGGCGCGGCAGAAGGCCTATGCGGCCACCCGCAGCGACCGGCAGGTCTATACGCCCCAGGTCATCGTGAACGGGATGAAGCCCTGCATCGGCTCCGACTGGTCCAAGGTCGAGACCTCCATCCAGAGCACCACCGAGGGGCGCGGAACCCTGCCGGTGGACGTGAGCCTCAAGGAGGAGGCCGGAACCGTCACCATCTCGGTCGCGGAGCCGCCTCGGGCCCTGGAGGGCCGCAAGTCCCGCGGCGAGGTCTGGGTCCTGCCGGTCATGCGCGAGCAGAAGGTGGCCATCGGCCGGGGCGAGAACCGGGGCAAGACCGTCACCTACGCCAACGTGGTGCGCGGCATGAGGCGCGTGGGGGAATGGCAGGGCGGCTCGGCCCGCTTCCAGGTGTCCCTGACCGAAGCTCGGGGCGAGGCGGACGGCTATGTGGTGCTCATCCAGTCCGGCGACGGCACGAAGCCGGGTCCGATCCTGGGTGCCGCGAAGGGCGGCAATCTCTGAGAGGCGGTCGCCTCAGAGCACGAAGACCTTGTTCGGCAATTCGTCGACGTCATCGAAGCGGGGCGGAGCATGCTCGGCGAGGATGGCGCCCGTGCGCCTCACGGCCGCGACGAGCCCGTCTGTCAGGCGGCCCTCCCGGATCCTGTCCGTCAGCTCGTCGACAATGCCGCGCCACACTTCCGGCCCGACCCGGTCGGCGATCCCCGTATCGGCCATGATCTCCGCATGGTGCTCGGCCAGGGCGACATAGATCAGCACGCCCGTGCGCTCCCGGGTGCGGGTGAGGCCGCGGCCGAGGAATTCCCGCCGGGCCGTCTCGCGGGCCCGCGCCCTCTTGATGAAGCGCGGCACCAGCGCGTGCCGCCGGGATGGAAACGACAGGAAGATGCTCAGGAACAGCGCGACGAGGAGCTGGATCAGGAAGATGCGGGCCGGGCCGAGCGTGGTGATCGCGATCAGCGGCCAGGGCACCACAAGGGCCGCAAGCAGCGCCCAGAGCACGGGAAACGAGCGATAGCTGCTCGCCTGCTCGGACACGACGACGACAATCTCGCCGGTCGTGAGGTCCTCCGCCTCGCGGATCGCCTGGCTCAGGCGGGCATGGTCTTCGGACGAGATCATCTACCAGCTCCCCGATGCGCCGCCGCCGCCGGAGGAGCCGCCCCCTCCGGAAAATCCGCCGCCGCCCGACCAGCCTCCGCCGGAGCCGCCGGACCAGCCGCCCCCCGTGGGAATGATCCAGGGCCCGCCGCCGCGGCCGCGCCGCAGGGGGCGGCCGCGGGCGTCGCGGACGATGTTCGAGATCACGATAAAGAGAAACACCATGACGACGATTGCGACCCACGGATCGATGGAATCGCTCTCGTCCGCCCGCACCTGGGCGCGCCGCTGCCATTCCTCGGCATCGCCCGTGAGGATCGACAGGATGGCGTCGACGCCCGCGTCGATGCCGCCCGCGAAATCGCCCTTCTGGAACTGGGGCGCGACGGCCGTCGTGATGATGACCTTGGAGAGCGCATCCGTAAGGGCGCCTTCCAGCCCGTAGCCCACCTCGATGCGGACCTTGCGCTCCTTGGGGGCGACGAGGAGCAGGACACCGTTGTTCTTGTCCTTCTGCCCGAGCTGCCAGTGGCGGAAGAGCCGGTTCGCGTAATCCTCCACCTCGTAGCCTTCGAGGGACGGCACGGTCGCGACCACCACCTGATCCGAGGTCTTGTCCTCGTGGGCCTTCAGCTTGGCCTCCAGCGCCGTCCGCTCCTCGGGTTTCAGGAGGTTCGCGGCATCGACCACCCGGCCGGTCAGGGCCGGGAAGGACTGGGCGAGGGCGAGGAGGGGGAAGAGAAAAGCGATCCAAAGAATGAGGAGGCTGAACGCACGCCTGCCCTCTCCCCCCTTGCGGGGGAGAACTGGAGAGGGGGGTGTTGGCGCTGGACTGAAACCAGCATAGCGCCGGCACCCCCACCCCGACCCTCCCCGCAAGGGGGAGGGGAAAGGGTGCGCGCCTGTCATCAGCCTAGAACTTCACGGCCGGCGGGCGGTCGGAATTGGGCGTGGCCGTGAAGGTCTCCATCGGCTTGGCGTCCGGATAGAGCACTGCCGCGATCCAGCGGCCCGGGATCGTCCGCAGCTCCGTATTGTAGGCCCGAACGGCCTCGATGTAGTCGCGCCGGGCCACCGCGATGCGGTTCTCGGTGCCTTCGAGCTGGGATTGCAGGGCCAGGAAATTGGCGTTCGACTTCAGCTCCGGATAGCGCTCGACCGTTACGAGCAGGCGCCCGAGGGCGCCGGAGAGCTGGTTCTGGGCATCCTGGAACTGGCGGAATTTTTCAGGATCGGTCACCGTCGAGGCATCGACCTTGACCTGCGAGGCCCTGGCGCGGGCCTCGGTCACCTGGGTCAGCACCTCCCGCTCCTGGTTGGCGAAGCCCTTCACGGTTTCGACCAGGTTGGGAATCAGGTCGGCCCGGCGCTGGTACTGGTTCTGCACCTCGCTCCAGGCGGATTTCGCCCGCTCCTCGAGGGTCGGCACGTTGTTGATGCCGCAGGCGGAGAGCCCGAAGGCCATGGCCACCACGGCCAGGGCGACGCGAAACCGCGCCGGCAACAGCAAACCCGTCATGTGTGTCATCTCGCGAATCGGTCACCCTTTGGTCGGCTTCACAAATGGGGCAAGGTCGGCCGTTCGCCAAGCGTCTTCCCTATGGCGGGAGGGGCCGTGGTGGGGCATAATCCCCCGCAATTTCCCGTAAAGAGCTTTTCCCATGACCTTTCTGCCGGATCTGAGCACGCTTCTCACCTATTCGCTCGCCTGCACGGTCCTGTTCATTACGCCCGGGCCGGACATGAGCCTCTTCCTGGCGAAGACCATGGCGGGCGGCCGCAAGGCCGGCATGGCGGCCATGCTCGGCGCCATGGTGGGATGCTGCGTTCATACCCTGCTGGCGGCGCTCGGCCTCTCGGCCCTGCTGGCAGCCTCCGTCACGGCCTTCACGGTCCTGAAGATCGTCGGCGCGCTCTATCTGCTCTGGCTCGCCTTCGACGCGGTCCGCCATGGCTCGGCCCTCCACGTAAGGGAGGAGGGCCGGATCGAGGTGTCGTTCTGGAAGACCTTCATGGTCGGGGTCGGCATCAACCTGACGAACCCGAAGGTCGTGCTGTTCTTCGTGACCTTCCTGCCGCAATTCGTCCAGGCGAGCGACCCGCACGCTTCCGAGAAGCTCCTGTTCCTGGGCCTTTATTTCGTCGCCCTCACGGCCCCGATGGGCGCCGCAATGATCATGGGCGCCGACCGGGTCCTGGCGCTCCTGCGCGGCCGTCCGAAGCTCATGCGCGGGATCGACTATTCCTTCGCGGGCCTGTTCTCGGCCTTCGCGCTCAGGATCCTGGCGACCTCGGCCCGGTAGGGCCGCCCCGATCATCCGCCACAGGAGCGATGCAGGCCATGAGACCCCTGACCGATACGGAGCGCGCCGAACTCCTGCCGGCCCTCGAAGGCTGGAGCCTCGTCGAGGGGCGGGACGCCATCCGCAAGCAGTTCGTCTTCGATGACTTCGGCGCTGCCTTCGCGTGGATGAGCCGGGTCGCACTCGCGGCCGAGAAGGCGAATCACCATCCGGAATGGTTCAACGTCTACAACCGGGTCGACGTCACCCTCTCGACCCACGATGCCAAGGGCCTCACCCGCCGCGATATCGAGCTGGCGCAGAAGATGGACCTTTTCGCAAGCGGCCGGACCGAGCGCTGACGCCTCGGACCCGAAGCTTTCGCCTGAAGAAACTCCCGGGACTTGCCTTTAGGGCACCGGACCGGAAAAACGGTTCGCGCAGTCACAGGAGATGCGCGATGTCCGAAACGATGGCCCGTTCGAGCGAAGATCTACGGTTTCCCGCCGGGATCCTGGAAGAGCGGGTGCGCGCGGCCTTGCGCGATGCCGGCGCCGACGAGCCGTCCGTTACGGCGGCCACGCGGGCGATGATGCATGCCTCCCGTCTCGGCGTCGACAGCCACGGGGTGCGGCTCGCGCCCTTCTATGCCGAGGAGCTGCGGGGCGGCCGCGTCAACGGCCGTCCGAATCTCAAGGTGCAGCGCACGGCGGCCGCGACCGCGATGCTGGACGCCGACCAGGGGCTCGGCCACGTGGCGGCCTATGCGGGCATGGAAGAGGCCTGCCGGATCGCCAAGGAAAGCGGCATCGGGGCGGTCGGCATCGCCCGCTCGACCCATTACGGGGCGGCGGGCGCCTATGCGTTCGCGGGAGCGGAACGCGGCTTCATCGCGATCTCGACCACGAATGCCGATTCGCTCGTCTCCCTGCACGGCAGCACGATGCCGTTCCACGGCACCAACCCGATCGCGGCCGCGGCCCCCGTCACGGGCGCGAATCCGTGGCTTCTCGACATGGCGACTTCCTCGGTCCCGTATAACCGGATCCTGCTCTTCCGTTCCCTGCAGCGGGAATTGCCCGCCGACGTCGCCGCCGATCTCGACGGCGAGCCGACCCGCGATCCCCATCTCGCCAAGATGCTGACGCCCCTGGGCGGCCAGAATTTCGGGTTCAAGGGCGCGGGCCTCGCAGGCCTGGTGACGATCCTGTCGGCAGTCCTTTCCGGTGCGACGCCCGATCCCTTCGTTCCGGCCATGAATCCGGACGAGGGAAATCTCGAGCCTTACGACATCGGCCATTTCTGCCTCGCGATCGATCCGGAGCGCTTCGTCGGCCGGCAGGCCTACGATGCCCTGATGGCCCAGTATCTGGCGGGATTGCGGGCAACGCCCGGAAAGAACGGCGCCTCGACCCTCGCGCCCGGCGACCGGGAATGGAAGGTCATGGAGGAGCGCGAGCGGGACGGGATCCCGGTCGATCCCGACACCGCCCGGTCTCTCGGCCTCGCCTGAGGCCGGCCCCTATTTGGGCTGCATGCGCAGGGCCCCGTCGAGGCGGATCGCCTCCCCGTTGAGCATGTCGTTCTCGAGGATGCTGCGCACGAGCGTGGCGTATTCCTCCGGCCGGCCGAGGCGGGACGGGAACGGCACGTTGGCCTCCAGCGCCTTGCGGTAATCCTCCGCGATGCCCTCGAAGAGAGGCGTCTGGAACAGGCCCGGCATGATCGTCATCACGCGGATGCCGAAGCCCGAGAGGTCCCGCGCCACCGGCAGGGTGAGGCCGAGCACGCCGCCCTTCGAGGCCGCATAGGCCGCCTGGCCGATCTGCCCGTCCTGGGCCGCCACCGAGGCGGTGCTGACGATGACGCCCCGCCCGCCATCCTCCGTGACCGGGTCGAGCCCCGCCATGGCGGCCGCGCATTTGGCGATCATCGCATAGGTGCCGATGAGGTTGATCTCGATGGCGCGGCGGAAGCTCGCGATATCGTGAGCCACGAGCTCGCCGGTCTCGCGCTTCTTGGTGACGGTGCGCTTGCCCGGCGCGATGCCGGCGCAATTGACCAGGATGCGCTCGACCCCGTGGGCAGCCCGCGCCTTGGCGAGCGCCGCATCGATGGAGGCCTCGTCGGTCACGTCTGCCTCGCAGAACAGGCCGCCGATGGCGCGCGCATGCTCCTCGCCCCGCTCGACATCCCGGTCGAGGATCGCCACCTTGACGCCTTCGGCGGCGAGCATCCGCGCCGTGGCGCCGCCCAGGCCCGAGGCGCCCCCGGTCACGATGGCTGCCATCTTTTCGTCGAGCTTCATGCGTTTTCTCCCGTATGAGGTGTCGATGTCATAGGGCATGATCCGCCGGGTTGGAATGAAAGGCACCGAAGGAGCACGAAGGAATGAGCGAGTTCACACGGCCGTTCACCAAGGCCGAGATGGACGCCATCCGCCGGGAGGCCGGCGCAGAGAACGGCGTCGCCCGGAAGTTCTGGGACAAGCTGAGGCGCGTGGGCGGCAAGATCCCGTTTGCCGAGGATCTGGTGGCCGCCTTCTATTGTGCCGTCGATCCGACGACGCCGAAGCGCGTCAAGGTCATCCTCATGGGCGCCATCGCGTATTTCATCCTGCCGACCGATGCGGTGTCGGACTTCCTGCCGCTGATCGGCTTTGCGGACGATGCGGCGGTGCTCGCCACCGCCATCGCGCAGGTGGCCGGCTCGATCACGGACGAGCACCGGGCCCGGGCCAAGAAGACTCTCGACGGGTCGGAGTGAGGCTGCCGCCGCGTTTCGACGCATCGCCAACGGGCAGGTGCGGGCTTAACCGGGATGGTGAAAAGTTCTTAACCATCTCGCCCTAAAGTTCGCTCCATGATTCTCGCATCCCTTCAGCGCGGCTTGGCCGCGGGTGTCATCACCGCCGCTTTCGCCCTCGGGACGGGGCCTGGTGCCCTGGCCCAGCCTGCCAAGAAGCCGGCGCCGAGCGCGCCGGCCAAACCGGCTGCCAAGCCCTCCGCCAAGGCGCCCGAAAAGGCGCCGGCCAAAGGTTCGGCCGCAAAGCCGGCTGCTGCGGCCGCAGGCGCGGCCGGTGCAGCCGCGGCCGCCAAGGGCACCCAGGCCTCCACGGGCCCGGGCGGCGCCACCCTTCTGGCGTCCTATGGCGACTGGGGTGTCTACACGGCCAAGACGGGCCGCTCCGAGATCTGCTACGCCCTGAGCCAGCCCAAGGATCGGCAGCCGAAGAATCTCAACCGCGACCCGGCTTATCTCTTCGTCTCGTTCCGCCCGGCCGAGAACGTGAAGAACGAGGTGGCGGTGGTGCTCGGCTTTACGGCCAAGGATAACGGCCCGGCCGAGGCCGCGATCGGCAAGGCGACCTTCGCGCTCCTGACCAAGGATGCCAATGCCTGGCTGAAGAACCCGGCCGAGGAGAGCCAGGCCATCGCCACCATGGGCAAGGCCGGAAGCGTGATCGTGAAGGCCCAGTCGGCCCGCGGCAACCAGCTCACCGACCGCTATTCCCTGACCGGCTTCGGCCAGGCCCTCGACCGCGCCCGCAAGGAATGCTCGAACTAGCCGGGACCGTCTGGCTGAGATTGTCCGGGCTTTCCGGCGGCCGGACACGAAATCGTCGGGCCCTCTCACGTTTCCGACGCAATCGTGTTATAAGCCGCCCTCGATCCCATATAGCGAAGGCGTGATTTCCCATGGCGACGGCGCTCGACATCGCCAAGCACAACACCAATGCGGCCCCCGTGTCCGTGAGCGATTCCGCGCGCGCGCCCGGCCGGGACGCCCTGTCCCGGGATGCCCTGTCCATTGAGAAGAAGGCCGAGTTCACGGTCGCGGCCGCCGGCCAGTCCTCCCTGGTGGGCCTGACCCGCGACGAACTGAAGGACAAGCTGGCGGCCATCGGCGTGCCCGAGCGCGAGCAGAAGATGCGCGTCGCCCAGCTCTGGCACTGGATCTATTTCCGGGGCGCCAGAGACTTCGACGAGATGACCAATGTGGGCAAGCCCCTGCGGGCAGCCCTGAAGGACGCCTACACCCTGGCGCGGCCGCAGGTCGTCTCCGAGCAGGTGTCGAAGGACGGCACCCGCAAGTGGCTCATCCGCATGGCCTCCACCGGCCCCCTCGACAAGGGCGCCGAGATCGAGTGCGTCTACATCCCCGAGACCGACCGCGGCACCTTATGCGTGTCGAGCCAGGTGGGCTGCACGCTGACCTGCTCGTTCTGCCACACGGGCACCCAGCGCCTGGTGCGCAACCTGACCTCCGCCGAGATCGTGGCCCAGCTGATCGTGGCCCGCGACTGCATCGGCGACTGGCCGGACGCGACGCCGCCTGAGGGCGCCTTCGTGCCGTCGGATGGCGGACGCTTCGTGTCCAACATCGTGTTCATGGGCATGGGCGAGCCCCTCTACAACACCGACAACGTGGTCGCGGCCATCGGCGTTTTGTCGGACAACGAGGGCCTCGGCCTCTCGCGCCGGCGCATCACGGTCTCGACCTCCGGCGTCGTGCCGCAGATGGAGCGCCTCGGCGCCGAGGCGAACACCATGCTCGCCATCTCGCTCCACGCGGTGCGCGACGACCTGCGCGACGTGCTGGTGCCGATCAACCGCAAATACGACATCGCGCAGCTCCTCGACGCCTGCCGGGCCTATCCGGGCCTGTCGAACGCCCGGCGCATCACGTTCGAATACGTGATGCTCAAGGGCGTAAACGATTCGGACGCGGATGCGCGCGAGCTCGTGCGCCTGCTCAAGGGCATTCCGGCGAAGATCAACCTGATCCCGTTCAACCCCTGGCCGGGCTCCAAATACGAGTGCTCCGACTGGGAGCGGATCGAGCGCTTCTCGGAGATCGTGTTCCGGGCCGGCTACGCCTCGCCCGTGCGCACTCCCCGCGGCCGCGACATCCTGGCCGCCTGCGGCCAGCTCAAGAGCGAGACCGAGAAGCTGCGCGCCCGCGCCCGCATGATGGCCGAACAGGGCATCGGGGCTGAGGGCGTCTACGCGGTGGGGAACGGGGGGTAGGAACAGGATTCTGTCTCGGGCATCAGGCACGAGATGTCCTGTCTATCTCGGCGAGCCTGTACAGGAGAGCCATGGCGGTCTCCTGCGTCGGAAGGGCTGCGATCTCATCCCTGATCCGCTCGGCGGCTAGCCGGTGAGCGGAGCTTGCAAGAAGCCTGGCGGCCTCCCGCCGGACCATCTCGGGCGTGCAATCCATGGGGTCCAGGACACCTGCCACGCCCAGCTCTTCGCAGCGCTGCGCATTGAACGGTTGGTCCGCCCCCATGGGGAGCAGCAGCATCGGGATCCCATGCGAGAGGGCCCCGAACACCGTTCCCGAGCCTGCATGAGACACGACCAGCGCGCAGTGCGGAAGCAGCGCCTCCTGGCTGACATATCTTTCGACCCTGACATTCTCAGGCTGAGGTCCAAGCTCCCGAGGATCGATCTGTGGGCCGACCGTTACGATCACATTGACGGGGAGTGCCCGCAATCCTTCGAGCAGACGGGCGAAGAGATCACCCGATTCCACATTGAAGACGGTTCCAAGGGTCACGTAGACGCTCGGCCGGTCGGACAGCTCCGCAATCCAGGCCGGCGGCGGATCCTCACCGGCCTGATCGGGATGGAATGAAAGCGCCGTGCTCGGAAGAGGGCTGTGGGGATCACGCAGGCTTGGCGGAAAAGGCGAGAGGACGAGGTGGCGGCTCAGCATGGCGAGGTCGGGGTCAGGAGGCAGGCCATGCTCGGTTCTGAGCGCGTTCAAAGGCTCCGCGAGAAGGTGGTGGCGCGCCAAGATCCCGGATGCGATGACGAGAATCGTCGCGTGCGGGACCGACAGGCGCTCGGCTGCGACCATGCTGCCGAAATCCATCTCGTCGCACACCAGCAGATCCGGCTTCCAACCGGCCGCCAAGGCAAGGATGCCTGAGGCGCGCTGCCGGGCGATGCGGCCGGCATAGCCATCGCGGACGGCACGGATTTCCCGCTCCATGTCGAGCCGGCGCAGAGGCTGGCGCTCGGCTTCGTCCCCAAAAGTGTTCCCACCGGTCTCGTGTGCCTGGAATCCATGGCGTCTTACGGTGGGCAGGAGGGCTGCCTGTGCCCCGAAGGCGACCTCATGCCCCACTGCCGCCATGGCACGGGCAATCGGCAGCAAGGGAATGAAGTGACCTGCGCCACCGGCGAAGGTGAAAAGCACGCGCACGGAAAGGCTCCACTCTTTGCGGCGCGGCATCCTAGTGTCCTGACTGGAAGCCGAGCAATGTCCCGACCAGTGCACGTCCGGTTTATCCGCAGCGCACATCACGCGGGCCATGGCGGTCCGGCAGACGTCCCCGGCGACCCGTGCTATAGGCGGCGATATGATCCGCTGGCTTCTCCTCATCCCCCTCGCGCTGCTCATCGCCATCGGCGCCGGCACCCTGTTCCTCTTCGTCGCGTCCCTGGTCGACCCGCTCATGGGGAGCCTGACCGGCGACACGCTGCTGGTCGGGTTCTGGGTCTTCGTGGACGAGGTGTTCTCGTCGGAGGATCCGGGGCCGATGATCGCCGAGGCGGCCTTCGCGGTCGCCCGCGTGGCCTTCCTGCTCCTGGCCTTCCCGCCCATCCTTGTGGCCGTGGTGAGCGAGGTGATCCGGGCCCGCAGCCTCGTCTGGCATATGGGCGCTACGGCCGCCCTGACGGCTGCGATTCCCTGGGTTTTGCGCGGCAGCGCCCGCGTCGCGACCCCGGCAGAGCTGCATGTGAGCGCCGTTCTCGGCCTGACCGGCGCCGTGGCCGGCCTCGTCTATTGGGCGATCGCCGGTCGCGACGCGGGCGGCGCGAGGCCCGCCCCGCACCCGCCACTCTCGGGCGGGACGGCACCCTGATCCCGTCCTCCGCGCCCGGGAGGTCTTAAGCGACGCCGAGCAGGCGGATCAGCACGAGGCTGATGGAGAGGAGCACGAGGAGCGACAGGCTGACCGCGAGCGTCACGCGCCCGCCGACGCGGCCGAGCACCCGCAGGTCCACCCCGAGGCCGAGGGCCGCCATGGACACAATGGTGAGCGCCGTCGCGGTGGGCATCACGCCGCGCAGCACCATGTCCGGAATGGCGCCCAGGGAGCGCAGGGCCGCGAGGGCCAGGAAGCCGAGGATGAACCACGGCACGAGGCGCTTGAACGACAGGGTGGCGGTTCCGGAGCCGCGGCCGGCCAGGACCGAGAGCAGGATCACCACGGGGCCGAGCATCAGGACGCGGACCAGCTTCACCAGGGTGCCGAGCTGGGTGCTCACCACGCCCACCGGCATGGTGGCGGCCAGGACCTGCGGCACCGCATAGACGGTCAGCCCGGCCAGGATGCCGTACTGGGTCTCGGTCATGCTCAGCAGCGGCACGAGAAGCGGCAGGGACAGCACCACGACGACCCCGAGGATCGCCGTGAACGCGATGGAGGAGGCCACGTCCTCGCTCTTGGCGTCGATGACCGGCGCGACCGCCGCGATGGCCGAGTTGCCGCAGATGGAGTTGCCGCAGGCGACCAGCACCCCCATGCGCCAGGGCAGGCCGAGCAGCCGGCACAGGGTGAAGCTCGCCCCGATGGCCGCAAAGACCACGACCGCGATGCCCAGGATGAGGCCGGTGCCGGCCTCGGCCACAGCCTGGAAGCTGATCGAAGCGCCGAGTAGCACCACGGCGATCTCCAGCAGGGTCTTGCCGCTGAAGACGATGCCCGGGAGATAGCGCATGCCCGGGGTCCAGGCGGTCCGGATGGCGGTGCCAAGAAGAATCGCGATGACGAGGGCCTCGATCCAGGGCCGCCCGGTCCAATGCTCCTCAACCAGCTGGAGACCGAAGGCAACGACGGAGATCGCCATGCACAGAAGCACGCCCGGGGCATTCCGTGTCCAACCCGTTGCCGCCATGGAAAACATCCTTTTCGTAAGATCTCCGGTTGTCGTGGGCCTCCTCGTGTCATAACTCAAATACATATTTGTCATTGAAACATGCATTTTAGTTATGTCTCTGAACCTGCATCTCCTCCGGCTCTTTGAATCCGTGGCGCGGCACCAAAGCTTCTCCCGGGCCGCCGAGGCGCTGCATGTGAGCCAGCCGGCCGTCTCGAAAGGGGTGCGGGAGCTCGAAGCGCAACTCGGCACCCCACTTCTGGAACGCGGCCCCGGCGGCGTGCGCCCCACCGAGGCCGGCCGGATTCTCCTCGTCCATGCCCGAACGGTGTTCTCGGCCGAGCAGGCCGCTGAGGATGCGCTCGGGGCCCTGCGGGGCCTGCGCGGCGGGACCCTGCGCATCGGGGCCTCGACCACCATCGCGACTTATTTTCTGCCGCCCCTGCTCGGCGCCTTTCACCGGGCCTATCCGGACGTGGATCTTCGCCTCACGAGCGCCAACACGGTCACGGTCGCGGACCTTCTGATGCGGCGGGAGCTCGATGTGGCCCTGGTGGAAGGGCCCCTCGATCCGGGCGAGATCCTCGTCCAGCCCTGGCGCGAGGACGAGCTGGTCTTCATCGCGGCCGCGAACCACCCGCTCGCGTCCCGGCCCGGCCCCCTGCCGCTCAAGGCCTTGGCGGACGAGACCATCGTGCTGCGTGAGCCGGGCTCGGGCACTCGCGATACCGCCTGGAACGCCCTCGCGCAGGCGGGCTTCACGCCCCGCCGCATTCTCGAGATCGGCGGCAACGAGGTCATCATCCGCGTCGTGGCCGCGGGCCTCGGCATCGGCATCCTGTCCGCCGTGGCGGTAGCCGATCAGGAGGCCCTCGGGCGGCTGAGGACTCTACCCGTTGCAGGGATCACCATCCGGCGCCTTCTCACGCGCCTCGTCCTGCCCAACCGCCAGCCGAGCCCGGCGACGGTCGCGTTCGACCGGCTGCTCGATGGTCAACAGACAAAAATCTAGTCCCGGCCGTGATCCTCGACCGTGCGCCAGTCCCGGAGCAGGGCGAGGGGATTGCGCCCGATCACCAGAGAACAGCCGCCGCCCGCATGGGGCGGGCGCGTGCCCTTTCCGATGGGTACGTTCTGGAGATGGTCGGTGAGCAGGCTGCCGACGCCCCCGTGGGACACGACGACGATGTCGCCGGAGGTTTCGTCCGCGGCAGCGCGCTGGATCGCTCTCAGGATGCGCGCCTGCGCGTCGACGGCCCGTTCCCACCCGCGGATGCTCTCGTCGGGGCGCCCGAAGAACTCCGCTACCACCTCCCAGAATTCCGGCGGCGCGATGTAGCCCGTGGCGGAGCGGTCGTTCTCGCCGAGTTCCGGATCGACCGCGACCGGAAGGCCGAGCCGCTCGGCCACGATCTCGGCCCCGTCCCGGGCCTTGCGCTCGGCGCTCGCATAGACGGCCGTGACGCCGGATTCCGCGATGGTTTCGGCGAAACGCTCCATGCGGGCGCGCCCAACGGCTGAGAGCGGCCATTCGGGCACCGGCTGGTGCGGGTCGATGACCACTTCGGGATGGGTAACGAAGATGAGGGAGGACATGGGCGGCACGGGCAAGGACACGGGTGACGGGTTAGGCGACGCATAGCCGATCCGGCCTGCCCCGTCGACGGGGCTTCGGGCGAGGGATCCTATCCCAGCGGATAGGCGGCCTCGACCACATAGGGTCCGCCGCCGACCGTGTTCCGCGAGGAGAACAGCACGAAGCGCGGTGCCGTGAAGGTGAGCTTCTGAAACGGGCTGCGGGCCGCGAAGTAATCCGCCACGGCGAGGGGCGAGGCATCGCGCAGACGCGCCAGGGTCACATGCGGCGTGAACCGGCGCTTTTCCGGCGGCAGCCCGACCCGGCGCACCAGGCGCTCGTGCTCCGATTGCAGATCGCTCATGTCCGGCGAGGCGGAGGCGCGGGCGAAGATCACCCGTGGCCGGTCGCCGCCGAAACTGTCGAGACCTTCGAGCGTGACGGTGATCGGCGCCCGCCGCCGGCCCTCGCCGAGGACCGACAGGACATCCTGCGCGGTCCGCTCGTCGATGTCCCCGATGAACCGAAGGGTGATGTGGTAATTCTCGGGATCGACCCAGCGCGCCCCCGGCAGGCCGCCTCGGTAGGCGGACAGCATCAGGCCGATCTCGGCCGGGATCTCGAGGCCGGTGAACAGGCGGGGCATGAGAACCTCCCGACCGTCGCGGGTCTTGGTGCGGATGGCGGGGACAGGCGCGCCGCCCCGGCAGGGTGCAGAATCAGACGATCGGCGGCCCGCTTGGTTCCGAGAGGACGCCTTCCGTCATTCCGGGGCCGCATAGCGGAGCCCGGAACCCATAACCGCTGACGAAGCAGGATAAAGAGCAGCGGTTAACGCAGCTCTTTCTTCTGACACGGTGGTGTTTATGGGTTCCGGGCCCGGCCAACGGCCGTCCCGGAATGACGGTGAGTGCACGACCTGTTCCCCTCCCCCTTGTGGGGAGGGCTAGGGTGGGGTGCAGGCGCTGTGCTGAATCCAGGCTGGCGCTCACACCCCCACCTCCAACTCTCCCCCACAAGGGGGGAGAGGGCACGGTAACGCTTCCCGAGTATTCCTGGGATTCGCCCGAAGGGGTGCGGATTCCCCCTTACGGGCAGGGGTTGCAGTGCTCCAGGTGGATGGCGTCGATGCGCTTTTCGAGCTCTTCCGTGATGGTCACGTCGATGGACGCGATGTCCGTCTTCAGCTGCTCCATCGAGGTCGCGCCGATGATGTTGGACGTCACGAAGGGGCGGGAATTCACATACGCGATGGCCAGCTGGGCCGGGTCGAGGCCGAATTCCCGGGCGAGCGCCAGGTACTTGCGGATCGCCGGCTCGGCCCCCGGGGTCTCGTAGCGCTGGCCCCGGTTGAAGAGGGTCGTGCGCGTGCCCGCCGGGCGGGCCCCGTCCAGATACTTGCCGGTCAGGTAGCCCTGGGCGAGGGGCGAATAGGCGAGCAGGCTCACCTCCTCGCGCAGGCTCACCTCGGCGAGCGCCACCTCGTAGGTGCGGTTGAGGAGGTTATAGGCGTTCTGGACCGACTGCACCCGCGGCAGGCCGGCCTTCGCCTCGGCGGCCTTGAGGAACGTCATGGTGCCCCAGGCGCTCTCGTTCGAGAGGCCGAAATGGCGGATCTTCCCGGCCTTCACCAGGTCGCCCATGATCTCGACCGTCTCGGCGATGGGGTGCGAGTCGCCTTCCTGGTGCCGGTAGATGGTCGGGTTCGAGCCCCACGACATCGGGCGGTCCGGGAAATGGATCTGGTAGAGATCGATGTAATCGGTGCCGAGCCGCTTCAGGCTCTTGTTCACGGCCTCCTCGATCTGGGCCCGGGAGAGCTCGGTCGGGGAGCCGTCGTCCCGGAACCAGGTATTGCCGGAGCGGCCCACCACCTTCGAGGCCAGGATGACCTTGTCGCGCTTGCCGCGCGCCTTGAACCAGGAGCCGATGATGCGCTCCGTCGACCCTTGAGTCTCCGGCCGCGGCGGAATGGAATAGAGCTCCGCGGTGTCGAAGAAGTTGATGCCCTGGTCGAGGGCATAATCCATCTGGGCATGGCCCTCGGCCTCGGTGTTCTGCTGGCCCCAGGTCATGGTGCCGAGGCAGATGAGGCTGACATCGAGGTCCGTGCGGCCGAGGCGGCGATATTGCATAGGCAAGGCTCCTCGCGGCGGGAGCCGCCGCGTTCAGGCAGGAACGGGGCGCCGACGGGCGTCAGCGCCGGGGGAGGGTGGCGAGAAACTTCTCGACGGTGGGCAGGATGCGTCCGACGATGATCTCGATCCCCTTGGCCGTAGGATGCAGGCCGTCTTGGAGATTGAGGCTGGCGTCGCCGGCGACTCCGTCCAGGAAGAAGGGATAGAGCACAAGGCCGTGCTTCTGCGCAACGTCCGGGTAGAGGGAATCGAATTTCTCGGCGTAATCGGCCCCGAGATTGCGCGAGGCCGCCATGCCGGCGAGCATCACCGGAATGTTGCGGTCCTTCAGCCGCTCGACGATGGTCTCGATGGCCTTGCGGGGAATGGCGGGGTCGAGCCCGCGCAGCATGTCGTTGGCGCCGAGTTCGAGGATGACCCCGTCGGTCCCATCGGGGACGGACCAGTCGAGCCTGTCGAGGCCGCCCGAGGCGGTATCGCCCGAGACGCCCGCATTGGCGATCTGCACATTGTAGCCTTTCGCCTTGAGGGCCCGCTCCAGCGCGGCCGGAAAGGCTGCCTCCTGGGGCAGGCCGTAGCCCGCCGTGAGGCTGTCGCCGAGGGCGACGAGGCGGATCGGCTCGCCTTCGGACGGGGGACGAGGAGTGTCCTGGGCCGGAGCCGGGACCGGGGCCAGGAAGGTGAGAACGGCGGTACACGCAAAAATGATCGCCATGAGCGGGCCGGATTGGCGCATCGTCGAAAGGCTTCCCATATGGTCTGGACTGAATCGGGTTGACGCCCGGCCGTTCTCAGGCCGGGCGCGTCGGCGGGATTTTCTCAAAAGATCGGGTGGATGGGCATGCAGGACAAGGCCATTGCGCTGCAGGACGTGGACCTGAGCCTCGGGCGGGGCGCCGCGCGGGTCCATATCCTGAAGGGTGTTTCCCTTGCGATCGGGCGCGGGGAGGCCGTGGGCCTCGTCGGCCCGTCGGGCTCCGGAAAATCCACCCTCCTCATGACCATGGCGGGCCTGGAGCGGCCCGATTCCGGCAAGGTCCTGGTGGACGGGACAGACCTGTCCGTCCTCGACGAGGACGCGCTCGCCCGCTTTCGCGGCCGGCGCATCGGCATCGTGTTCCAGTCCTTCCACCTCATCCCCACCATGACGGCCCTCGAGAACGTGGCCCTGCCCCTGGAGCTGGCCGGGGAGGGCGACGCTTTCGAGCGGGCCGAGGCGGAGCTGCAGGCGGTCGGCCTGGGGCACCGCCTCCACCATTATCCGGCCCAGCTCTCGGGCGGCGAGCAGCAGCGGGTGGCCATCGCCCGCGCCATCGTGCCGAACCCGGCGATCCTCGTGGCGGACGAGCCGACCGGCAATCTCGACGAGAGCACCGGCGGCTCCATCGTCGACCTCCTCTTCGCGCTCCGGCGTGACCGGGGCGCGACCCTGGTCCTCGTGACCCACGACCTGAACCTCGCCCGCCTGTGCGACCGCACCGTGCGCCTGCGCTCGGGCCGGGTCGACGCCGATGCGGCGGCGCTCGCCTGAGGCAACCCATGCACGGCACCCTCCCGGCCTCTCCGAAGAATCCCGCACCGGCGTTCCCACCCCTGATCCTGCGCCTCGCCTTTCGCGAGTTGCGCGCGGGCCTGCGCGGCTTCGGCATCTTCCTCGCCTGCATCGCGCTCGGCGTCGCGGCGATTGCGGGCGTCTCGTCCCTGTCCCGGTCCCTCACCGAGGGCCTGTCCCGGGAGGGTCGCCGGATTCTCGGCGGCGACATGGCGTTCTCGCTCCTCCAGCGGGAGGCGAATGCGCAGGAGCGCGCCTTCCTGGCCTCCAAAGGCTCGGTCGCCGTCATCGCGGCCATGCGCGCCATGGCGAATGCGGGCGACAAGGGCGCGGCGCTTGTCGAGCTGAAGGCCGTGGACGCGGCCTATCCGACGGTCGGGACCCTGGAGACGGACCCGCCGATAGTGCCCGCGGACCTGTTCGCGAACCGGGACGGCGCCTTTGGCGCGGCGGCGGATCCGGCCCTGCTTGCCCGGCTCGACCTGAAGGTCGGCGACCGGGTCAAGGTGGGCGAGGCCATGATCGACCTGCGCGCAAGCCTGGTCTCGGAGCCGGACAAGATCGCCAACGGCATCGGCTTCGGGCCGCGGCTCCTCGTCTCGCAGGAGGCCCTGCGGGCGACCGGGCTCGTCCAGCCCGGCAGCCTCGTGCGCTGGACCTACCGGGTCATCGTGCCGCCTGCCCAATCGACGGATGAGGGCCTGGCGGCCATCGAGGCGGACGCGAACCGGGCCCTGCCGGAGGCGGGCTGGAACGTCCGCAGCCGCGTGAACGCGGATCCGCGCTTTGCCCGCAACATCGAGCGCTTCACCCAGTTCCTCACCCTGGTGGGCCTCACGGCCCTCCTGGTCGGCGGCGTCGGCGTCGCCAATGCGGTGCGCGGCTTCGTCGACCGCAGGCGGGCCTCCATCGCGACCCTCAAGAGCCTCGGAGCACCCGGCGGACAGGTGGTGGCGCTCTATCTCGTGCAGGTACTGCTGATCGCAGCCCTAGGGATCGCGATCGGGCTCGCGGTCGGCGGGGCTCTGCCTTTCGCGGTCACGGGCCTGTTCGGCCACCTGCTGCCGATCCCGATCCAGCCGACGCTCGCCTGGACGGAGCTCGGCACGGCGCTGCTCTATGGCATCCTCGCGGCCCTGGTCTTCGCGCTCCTTCCCCTCGGGCGGGCGCACGACATTCCGGTCTCGGGACTGTTCCGCGATCAGGTCGAGCCGGAAAGGCGCTGGCCGCGCCGCCGCTATCTCGTGATTTTCGCCCTGGCGCTCGCGGCCCTGGTCGGCCTGTCGGTCGGCGCCGCTTACGACCGGCGCATCGCGCTGATGTTCGTGGCCGCCGCCGCTTTGTCCTTCGTGCTCCTGCGGGTCGTGGCTCTCGGCATCATGGCGCTTGCCCGCCGCCTGCCGCGCCCGCGCCGCACGGCGCCGCGTCTCGCGCTCGCCAACATCCACCGGCCTGGGGCGCTCACGCCTTCTCTTGTGCTGTCGTTGGGCCTCGGCATCACGCTCCTGGTGACCCTCGCGCTCATCGATTCCAACCTCACGCGCCAGCTCAGGCAGACCCTGCCGGAGCACGCGCCGAGCTTCTTCTTCCTCGACATTCCGAGCGCCCAGGCGGACGCGTTCGAGGGCTTCATCCGCCAGCAGGCGCCGGACGCGACCGTTGAGCGCGTGCCGATGATGCGCGGGCGTCTCGTGACCCTGCGGGGCCTGCCGGTCTCGGAGATCAAGGCCAGTGAGGATGCTGCCTGGGTGCTCGACGGAGACCGGGGCATCACCTACGCGAAGACGCCGCCCGAGGGCTCCCGCCTGGTGGCGGGGTCCTGGTGGCCGGAGGATTACCGGGGCAAGCCCCTCGTGTCCTTCGAGGCCAAGGTGGCCGAAGGGCTCGGCCTCAAGCTCGGGGACGAGATCACCGTGAACGTGCTGGGGCGCAACGTCACGGCCACCATCGCCAATCTGCGTCAGGTGGAATGGCGCTCGCTGGGCATCAACTTCGTGATGGTGTTCTCGCCGAATGCCTTCGCGGGCGCGCCGCACACACATCTGGCCACCGTCACGTTCCCGAACGGGTCCGACGCCGCGACCGATGCGAGGCTCCTGCGCAGCACCGCGCAGGCTTATCCCTCCGTCACGAGCGTACGGGTGAAGGATGCCCTCCAGGCCGTGGACGACGTGGTCTCCCAGCTCGTCATGGCGATCCGCGGCGCGAGCTCTGTCGCGCTGGTGGCGAGCCTGCTGGTGCTCGCCGGCGCCCTCGCGGCCGGCCACCGGGCCCGGCTCTACGACGCGGTCGTCCTGAAGACCTTAGGCGCGACCCGCGCCCGCCTCGTCCTCGCCTATGCGCTGGAATATGGGTTTTTGGGGGGTGCGACAGCGATGTTCGGGCTGCTGGCCGGGACGCTCGCCGCCTACATGATCGTCGTTCACGTGATGAACTTAAGCTTTGTTGCGGATCTTTCTGGCGCGCTCCTCGCATCCGTCCTCGCGGTGCTGGTGAGCGTGTGTCTAGGGCTCGCCGGCACATGGCGGATCCTGAGTCAAAAGCCGGCACTATACTTAAGAGATCTTTGACCGCCTGTGCCGGTATGACAGAACGTCCGAGGGAGGCCCCGGAGTAGCCTGCGGCTTAAAACTTGACTGTTCTTTATCACGAAGCGTTGAAGCTTGACCTTGCCTCTTGCGCAAGGAAGGGCGACCTCTCATATTCTGGATGTCGCCGGAGAAACGCGGCGGCCGAGGGCTGACTTCCCAGCCTTTCGAGGGAACATCGACGGGACACCGTGAGAAAGGGCTCCGATGCAACCGTATGAGCAAAACCAATACGCCTCTGGCACCGGCTTTGCCCGGACGGCCGCACAGGTCGACCAAGGCCTGCGCGCCTTCATGCTCGGCGTCTACAACAACATGATTCTGGGCCTTGCCATCTCGGCCCTTGTCGCGCTTGGCATCAACATGCTCGCCACGACGAGCGATCCGTCCATGGCCGCCGCCCGCATGGGCAGCATCGGCCTGACGTCGTTCGGCGTTGCGCTGTACGGCTCCCCGCTCAAGTGGGTGGTGGCGCTGGCGCCTCTGGCTTTCATCTTCCTGTTCTCGTTCCGCATGGACCGCATGTCGGCCTCTGCGGCGCGCGGCACCTTCTTCGCCTTTGCGGCCGTGATGGGCGCGTCGCTCTCGACCCTGCTCATCATGTTCACGGGCGCGAGCGTCGTGCAGGTGTTCTTCATCACGGCGGCCGCCTTCGGCGCGCTGTCCCTGTGGGGCTACACCACGAACCGCAGCCTGTCGGGCGTCGGCTCGTTCCTGATCATGGGCGTGGTCGGCCTGATCATCGCGTCGATCGTGAACATCTTCCTCGCGTCGAGCGCCCTGCAGTTCGGCATCTCGGTTCTCGGCGTTCTGATCTTCGCGGGCCTCACGGCCTACGATACGCAGAAGCTGAAGGAGATGTATCTCTACGGGAACTACGACAGCGAAGCGGCCGCGAAGGTCTCGGTCTTCGGCGCCCTGCAGCTCTACCTGGACTTCATCAACATGTTCCAGTTCCTGCTGGCGCTCGTGGGCAACCGCAACAACTGAGCGTAAGCCTCAAGAGCATTCTTCGAAGCCCCGGCCAAAAGCCGGGGCTTTTTCGTGAAAAGCCGAAAGAGCCAGGCAAGAAATGGGGAAAATGCGGCCCAGGGGATTTCTTTCCTCCTGCCGAGTGCCTTAGGAGAGGCCGCCATTCTCCCGGCGGATCGCAGGCCGCGATGCCGGCCGCTGTCCCGAGGCTCATTCCATGTTCCGGTCCTTCCTGGCCGCCAGAGGCGGGCTCTGGCGCAATCCCGACTTCATGAGGCTCTGGGCAGCCCAAAGCCTTTCGGCCGTCGGGGCGCGCTTCACCCGTGAGGGGCTGCCGATCATCGCGGCCCTGCTGCTCGACGCGTCCGCCACCGATCTCGGGCTCCTGGTGGCGCTCAGCGCCCTGCCGGGCGTCCTCCTCAGCCCCTTCGCCGGGGCATGGATCGACCGGACCCGTCGCCGACGTGTCCTGATCCTGGCAGACCTCGTCCGTGCCGCCGCCCTGGTCACGCTGCCGGTCATGGCCTGGCTCGGTACGATCACCATAGGGCAGGTCATGGGCGTGGCGGCCGTGGTGGCCCTGTTCTCCATGGTCTTCCAGACGGCGGACAACGCCTATCTGCCGACCGTGGTGGAGAAGGAGCAGCTCCTCGAGGGCAATGCGAAACTCGCCACCACCGATGCGGTGGCCGAGGTCGCCGGGCCGGCGCTCGCGGGCGTCGCGATCCAGCTTTTGACGGCTCCGGTCGCGCTCCTGTTCGATGCCCTGTCCTATCTCTGGTCGGCGGTGCTGCTTGCCTCGATCCGCCGGGTCGAGCCGGTCTGCCAGGCGGAGGATCATGCTCCCGACCTCTGGCGCGAGACGAAGGAGGGACTCGGTTTCGTCTTCTCGCATCCGGTGCTGCGCCCGCTGACCCTGTGCCTGGCGACGCTCACCTTCTTCCTGTCGTTCTTCGCGCCCCTCTATGTGCTCTATGCGGTGCGCGAGCTCGGAATCGCGCCCGGCCCGCTCGGCCTCATCATTGCGCTTGGCGGAATCAGCGCCATCGTCGGCGCGCGCTATGCGGAGGCTGCAGGACGGCGCATCCGGATGCGCCGCCTTCTGATGGGGCTCATCCTGGCCTATGGCCTCGTCCTCGCGTTCATTCCGCTTGCCGGAGGGGCCTTCTGGACGGCGGCAATCCTCTTGTGCGTGTCCCAGCTCCTTGGCGACGGGATCTGGGTGATCTTCTTCACCAACGCCACCACCCTTCGCCAGAACGTGACGCCGGAGGCTCTTCGGGGACGCGAGGGCGGAACCTTCCACCTTCTCACGGGCGGCCTCGGTCTCGTGGCAGCCCTGGTGGCGGGCACCGCCGCCGATATGATCGGCATCAGGCCTGTTCTGTGGATCGCGATTGCCGGCATCCTGGCTTCAAGCGTGTGGCTTCTGGCGCTGCCGGACGAAAAGCCGTGAGCCCCGGAGGCTTTCTCAGGAGACCACCTTCAGAGGCTTGTCGAGGGCGCGCAGCACCAGGGGAAGCTCGTGCCCGCGTTTGAGGATGAGGCCGGACGAGGCGACCACCGCATAGGCGCCCTGGCGGCGGGCGAGCTTGGGCACTTTCTCGATCCGGTAGAGCGGCATTTCGGAGGTGCGGCGGAAGATGGAGAAGACGGCCTTTTCGGGCAGGAAATCCATGGCGTAGTCGCGCCATTCGCCTTCAGCGACCTTGCGTCCGTAGAGATTGAGGATGGTCTGGAGTTCCTGTCGGTCGAACGAGACGGTTCTGGATGCGGTGGCCGGAAACGGAAGCACATGGCCCGAATGGGAGGCCAGGCCACCGCGAAGCGGCTCCGCGAAATCACCTTCGCTCATTTTTCCTCCGGGGAACGAACATCGTTAGCCAGATGATGGGTCTCCCCGGCGGCGGGCGCAACCCCCGCGGATGCGGCCGTTCTCGCGGGTTTGTCAGCCAAATCTTATTTTCGCCGCAATCATGCCGCGCCGCAGCCCCAGTGGGAGCCGATAAGCCTAGCGTTGCCTCGACGGCCCGGTCTGTCGGCCGCCCTGGACACGTCAGCCCCCCAGCCCCCGGGGTGTTTCGATGGACCGGGCCTCGTCCACGTCGAGTGCAAAAGCCGCCTGCTCAGGGCGGCTTTCTTTTGGCCTGGACCCCACCGTCGGTGTCCGGCCTCTGCTCAAAATCCTTCCAGCACGATCTTGCCCCGGGCCTTGCCGCTCTCGATGAAGCCGTGCGCCCGCCGGAGATTGGCCGCGCTGACGGGGCCGAAGGTCTCGGCGAGCGTGGTCCGGATTTCTCCCGCATCCACCAGCCGGGCGACCTCGTCCAGGATGGCATGCTGACGGTCCATGTCGGCGGTCTGGAAGGTCGAGCGGGTGAACATGGATTCCCAATGCAGGGACACGCTCTTGCGCTTGAGCAGGGTCACGTCGATCCCGACCGGATCGTCGATCACGCCGATCCTTCCCTGCGGCGCGACAAGGTCTGCGATGGCCGGGAAATGCGTGTCCGTGTGAGTGATGGAAAACACGAAGGCCGGGGCCCCGAGGCCGAGCGCCTGAACCTGCTCGCCGAGGGGCCTGCGGTGGTCGATCACGTGGTGGGCGCCGAGCTCCCGGGTCCAGGCCTGCGTCTCGGGCCGGGATGCGGTGGCGATCACCGTGAGGTCGGTAAGCCGGCGGGCGAGCTGGATCGCCATGGACCCGACACCGCCGGCCGCGCCGACGATCAGGAGCGCGGGCGCTGCGCCCGGAACGGGCTTCCGGATGTCGATACGGTCGAACAGGGTCTCCCAGGCGGTCAGGGAGGTCAGGGGCAGGGCGGCCGCCTGGGCGAAATCGAGGGTTTTGGGCTTTCGCCCCACGAGGCGCTCGTCCACGAGGTGGAACTCGGCATTCGTGCCGGGGCGGACGAGGGAGCCCGCATAGAAGACCTCGTCGCCCGGCCGGAACAGGCTCGCGCCGGAACCCGCCTCGCGGACGATGCCGGCAGCGTCGAAGCCGAGAATCCGCGCCGCTCCCGGCTCCGGCGCCACTTTGGAGCGGACCTTCACGTCTACCGGATTGACCGAGACGGCTCTCACTTCGACCAGGAGGTCGCGCCCCTCGGGCCGTGGCACCGGCACATCGATGTCGATCAGGGAGGCCTCGGCCTCGACCGGAAGGGGCTCACGATAGGCAACGGCGCGCATGGTGGATGTCACGGACGATCTCCTGATCTGGGGTCGTTTTCCCTTGCGATCAGGTTGGGTCATACGCATCCTTGGCGCAAGAACGCACATTTCGCGCACATAGTGTCGAAAAGGATACCGTTGATGGCCCGCCCTGCCCGCAAGCCGCCCGCTCCCACGACCTGCTCGGTGGAGGCGACCCTCAACCTGATCGACGGCAAGTGGAAGATCGTGATCCTCTACAAGCTGCTGCGCGGCACCCTGCGCTTCAACGAGATCCGCCGCCTCCTGCCCGGCGTCACCCAGCGGATGCTGACGAACCAGCTCCGGGAGCTGGAGGCCGACGGGCTCGTGACCCGCACGGTCTATGCCCAGGTGCCGCCGCGGGTGGATTACGACCTCTCGGCGCTCGGCCGCAGCCTGGAACCCGTGCTCCTCGCCATGAAGGCCTGGGGCGATGCGAATCTGAAGGACCCGAATCTGTCGTCCTCACGGGCCGAAGCAGCCTAAACTGTCGCGAATTTCATCAAATTGCCTGCCGCATGGGCAGAATCGCAGGCTTCGGTTGCTTGTGCGGTCTGTCTGTGGCAACGCTCCCGCAACGATCATAAGCGAGGATGCGCGCATGAAGCTGGACCCTTCCACCAGCGGAGGCGAACTGACGGCCCAGGCCGTCGCCGTGCTCGAGACCGGGCACACGGATGTGCCCCCGACTTTCCTGCATGTGCTGTTCGGCCGGGTGCCTTCCGAGGACCTTGCGTCCTATTCGCCCCAGGCTCTCGCCGAGCTCGCCTCCGAAGCCTATGAGCACCTCAAGGCGCCCCGCCCGGAGACCGGCGCGGATATCCGCCTGATCGATCTCGAGGTGGAGCGCGAGGGTCGCCGGCGCGACGTGACGATCCTCGAGGTCGTCAACGACAACATGCCCTTCCTGCTCGATTCCACCCTCGCCGAGCTGGTGGACGAGGGCTACGAGCCGCTCCTCGTCGCTCACCCGATCCTGGCCGTGGAACGTGACCGGAGCGGAGCGCTCGTGCGCCTCCTCGGCGAGGCGACCGCCCACACTCAGACCGGCGTGAAGCGCGAGAGCTTCATCCATATCCATCTGCCCCGCATCGACGACACGGAGGCGCGCGAGCGCCTCACCGAGGCCATGCGGCGCGTCTACAAGGACGTGGCCCTCGCGGTGCACGACTGGCCCGGCATGCGGGCCCGCGTCACCGAGCTCGTCCAGAACTACCGGCTGCATCCGCCGCCGCTGCCCAAGGACGAGGTGCAGGAGGCGGTCGCGTTCCTCGACTGGATCGCCCAGGACAACTTCACCTTCCTGGGCCTGCGCGAATACCGCCTGCCCCTCGGCGACACGGCCGCCGACCCGGTGGAGGGCTCGGGGCTGGGCCTTCTGCGCGATCCGTCCGTGAAGGTGCTGCGCCGCGGCCGCGAGCTCGTGGCCATGACGCCCGAGATCCGCACCTTCCTGGAGCAGCCGAAGGCGCTCATCATCGCCAAGGCGAACGTCAAGTCCCGCGTGCATCGCCGCGCCCATCTCGATTACATCGGCGTGAAGCTGTTCGACGGCGACGGGCATCTCCAGGGCGAGCTGCGCATCGTGGGTCTCTTCACGGCGAGCGCCTACACCAACACCACCGGCGAGGTCCCCTATCTGCGCCATAAGGTGGCGAAGATCGTGGCCCGCGCCGGGTTCGATCCGTCGAGCTATTCGGGCCGCTCGCTCCTGAACGTGCTCGAGAACTATCCCCGCGACGAGCTCTTCCAGATCGACGAGGACACGCTCTACCACTTCGCCCTCGACATCATGAGCCTGTCGGAGCGGCCGCGGATCCGGGCGCTCGCCCGGGCGGACCAGTTCGACCGCTTTGTGTCCGTGCTCGTCTATGTGCCCAAGGACCGCTACGACACGGATGCGCGCCGGCGCATCGGCGAGTTCCTGGCCAGCGTCTACGAGGGCCGCGTTTCCGCCTCCTATCCCGCCTATCCGGAAGGCCCGCTGGCGCGCACCCATTACATCATCGGCCGCGACGAGGGCGAGACGCCGAAGATCCCCCGCGAGACCCTGGAAGCCGGGATCGCCGGCATCGTGCGCACCTGGAGCGACGCGCTGCGCGGCCAGCTCGACGACACCCTGGGCGGCGCTCGCGCCCGGGCGCTCGCGGCTCGCTACGCCCATGCCTTCAGCGCCGCCTACCGCGAGGCCTTCGGGGCCGAGCAGGCGATCGCCGACATCGCGATTCTCGAACAGCTCTCCGAGACCCGTCCGCGGGCGGTGGATCTCTACCGCCGCGAGGCCGACGACGAGACCCGCGTCCATCTCAAGGTGTTCTCGCGCGCCACGGCGCTGCCGCTCTCGGAGCGCGTGCCGCTCCTGGAGAATCTCGGCTTCCGCGTCGTCAACGAGAGAACCTACCGGGTCCTGTCTTCTGGCGTCACCGGCATGGACCGGGTCTGGCTCCATGACATGACCCTGGAGCGCGCCTCCGGCGGGCCCATCGCGATCGATGAGATCCAGGACCTGATCGAGGCGGCGCTGCTCGCCCTGTTCCGCGGCCTCGCCGAATCGGACGCCTTCAACCGCCTCGTCCTCGAGGCGGGCCTCGGCTGGCGCGACGTCGCCATGGTGCGCGCCTTCGGCCGCTACCTGCGCCAGATCCGCATTCCTTATGCGCAGGACTACCTCGCCGGCACCCTGGCGCGCCACAGCGCCATCGCGGTGAAGATCGTCGAGCTGTTCTATGCCCGCTTCGATCCGCGGGTCGAGGATGCCGGGGAGCGCGCCTCTGCCGAGGCTGCCCTGCGCGCCGAGATCGAGGAGATGCTCAAGCAGGTCACGAGCCTCGACGACGACCGCATCCTGCGCCGCTTCATCAACCTCATCGAGGCGGCGGTGCGCACCAATTTCTTCCAGCTCGAAGGGAACGGCCTGCCGCGCCAGACCATCGCGTTCAAGTTCGAATGCGCCCGGGTTGACGGCCTGCCCCTGCCGAAGCCGCTCTACGAGATTTTCGTCTATTCGCCGCGGGTCGAAGGCGTCCACATGCGCTACGGCAAGGTGGCGCGCGGCGGCCTGCGCTGGTCCGACCGGCCGCAGGATTTCCGCACCGAGGTGCTCGGCCTCGTCAAGGCGCAGCAGGTCAAGAACGCCGTCATTGTGCCGGTCGGCGCCAAGGGCGGCTTCGTGCCCAAGCAGCTGCCGCCGGCGAGCGACCGGCAGGCCTGGCTCGCCGAGGGCACGGAGAGCTACCGCATCTTCGTGCGCACGCTCCTGCAGCTGACCGACAATATCGAAGGCGACCACGTCGTGCCGCCCGCCGAGACCGTGCGGCACGACGGGGACGATCCCTATCTCGTGGTGGCGGCCGACAAGGGCACGGCCACCTTCTCGGACACCGCGAACGCACTCTCGGCCGAGAAGCATCATTGGCTGGGCGATGCCTTCGCGTCCGGCGGCAGCCACGGCTATGACCACAAGGGCATGGGCATTACGGCCCGGGGCGCCTGGGAGGCCGTGAAGCGCCATTTCCGCGAGATGGACGTGGACATCCAGTCCGAGCCGGTGACGGTGGCGGGCGTGGGCGACATGTCGGGCGACGTGTTCGGCAACGGCATGCTGCTCTCGCAGTCCATCAAGCTGGTGGCGGCCTTCGACCACCGGGACATCTTCCTCGATCCGAATCCGGATCCGGAGGCCGCCTGGAAGGAGCGCGAGCGCCTGTTCAACCTCCCGCGCTCCAGCTGGCAGGATTACGACAAGGGCCTGATCTCCAAGGGCGGCGGTGTGTTCGCCCGCAGCGCCAAGTCCATCCCGCTCTCCGAGGAGGTGCGCGCCGTGCTCGGCTTCGACAAGGCCGAGGCCGCGCCGAGCGAGGTGATGAGCGCGATCTTGAGGGCGCCGGTCGGCCTGCTCTGGTTCGGCGGCATCGGCACCTATATCCGCGCCTCGACCGAGACGGACGAGCAGGTGGGCGACCGCGCCAACGACGCGATCCGCATCGCCGGCACGGAAGTGCGGGCGCAGGTGATCGGCGAGGGCGCCAATCTCGGCATGACCCAGCGCGGGCGCATCGAGGCCGCGCGGTCGGGCGTACGCCTCAACACCGACGCCATCGACAACTCGGCCGGCGTCAACACCTCCGACGTGGAGGTGAACATCAAGATCGCGCTGGCCGTGCCGGAGCGGGACGGGAAGCTGTCCTTCGATGCGCGCAACGAGCTCCTCGTCGACATGACCGACGAGGTCGCCCGCCTGGTGCTGCGCAACAACTACCTGCAGACCCTGGCGCTCTCGCTCACCGAGCGGCGCAGCCTCGCCGATATGGGCTTCGCGCGCCGCCTCATGCATATGCTCGAGGCGGAGGGCCGCCTTAACCGTGCCGTGGAATACCTGCCGGACGACGCCGCTCTCGCGGAGCGCGCCCGGCGGGGCGAGGGGCTGACGCGGCCCGAGATCGCTGTGCTGCTCGCCTATGCCAAGCTCTCCCTGCACGACGAGCTTCTGGAAAGCCCGGTGCCGGACGATCCCTATCTCGGCAAGGAGCTCGACCGCTACTTCCCGGAGGAGATGCGCGAGCGCTTCCCCGATGCCATCGCGGGACACCGGCTGCGCCGCGAGATCATCGCGACCCAGCTCGCCAACGCGATCATCAACCGCGGCGGCGCGACCATCGTGGCGCGTCTCGTCGACCAGACCGGCGCCGATGCGCCCACCATCGCGGCGGCTTACGCGGCGACGCGGGATTCCTTCGGCCTCACGGAACTCAACGTCGCCATCGACGCTCTCGACGGCGTGGTGCCGGGCGCCCTGCAGCTCCAGCTCTACGGGGAGCTCCAGGATCTACTCATGAACCGGATCGTCTGGTTCATCCGCAATGTCGACTTCACGGCCACGACCCTCGACGAGGTGATCGGCACCTATGCGGCCGGCATTGCGGAAGTCGAGCGCGGCCTGCGCGACACCCTCGCCCAGGAGGCCCTGGACGCCTGGGATGCGCGAGTGAAAGCTCTCGTCGAGCAGGGCGTGCCTGAGGAGCTGGCGCGCCGGCTCGCGGCGCTGCCGGATCTCGTCGCGGCGCCCGATATCGTGCTCACGGCGCACCGGACCGGCAAGCCGGTGCAGGACATCTCCCGCATCCACTTCGCCCTGGAGGGCGCCTTCCGCCTCGGCTCCCTCATCGGCGCCGCGCGGGAGATCAACGTGAGCGACTACTTCGACCGTCTCGCCCTCGACCGGGCCATCGACAGCATCGCGTCCGCCCACCGGAACCTGACGGCCGAAGTGGCCGCGCAGGAGGCCTCCGGACAGGAGGCCGTGGACGCCTGGAGCGAGAGGCGGGGAGCGGATGTCAGCCGCATCCGCAACGCGGTCGACAGCATCGTCCGGTCGGGCCTGAGCCTCTCGAAGGTCACGGTGGCCGCAAGCCTCCTCGGAGATCTGGCGCGGACCTGACGCGCCTGGCCAATCAAAACAGCGGGCCCGGCAGTGCAAATCCACTGTCGGGCCCGCTGTTTTCAGGATAGCGAGAACATCGTCGAGGAAGAAAACCGGGTCCACTTTTCCGCACGATGCTCTATGGAGATTCCATGAACGACCGCGACGTCCTGGAATCTCTCCCGCCCACGGCTCTTCCGCCCCGGCCCGCCGTGGCCGCGCGGCCGAAGGGCATGGCTTCCCGGCCGGCCCTCCTCGGGTGGCTCCTGTTCGACTGGGCCTGCCAGCCCTTCTTCACCCTCGTGACCACCTTCGTATTCGCGCCCTTCTTCGCGGCCGCGCTCGCGCCCGATCCGGTGACGGGGCAGAGCCTGTGGGGCTACGCGACGGCCTGCGCGGGTCTCGTTCTGGCGTTCCTGTCGCCCATCCTGGGCTCGATTGCGGACGCCACGGGCCCGAAGAAGCCGTGGATCGCCGCCTGCGGCCTCGTGCTCTTCGCCTCTTCGTTCGCCCTCTGGTTCGCGGCGCCGGGCATGCCTTACGCCATTCCGGTGGCCCTCGTCGGGTTCGGGATCGGGACCGTCGCGGTCGAGGTCGCGGCGGTGTTCAACAATGCCATGATCCCGCACCTCGTGCCGCCGGAGCGGTTCGGACGGCTCTCGGGCACGGGTTGGGCGGTCGGCTATCTCGGCGGCCTCGTCTCCCTGGTGATCGTGCTCGGCTTCCTGGCCGCCAACCCGGAGACCGGCCGGACCGTGATCGGCGTCGCGCCGCTCTTCGGCCTCGATGCGGGATTGCGGGAGGGGGACCGGATCACCGGCCCGTTCTCGGCCGTGTGGTTCCTGCTCTTCGTCCTGCCGCTCTTCCTCCTCACGCCCGACATCGCCCGCTCGTCCTTGAGCCTGCGCGCGGCCGTCCGCAGGAGTTTCGCGCAGGTGGCGAGCACCATCGCGGATGCGCGGCGGCACGAGAGCGTCGGCCGCTTCCTCCTCGCCAACATGGTCTACCAGGATGCCCTCGTGGCGCTGTTCGCGTTCGGCGGAATCTATGGCGCGGGGGTTTTCGGCTGGCAGGCCACGGAGCTCGGGGTCTTCGGCATCCTGCTCACGGTCACGGGGACCCTCGGGGCCCTCGTGGGCGGGCGTCTGGACGACCGCTTCGGCGCGAAGCCCGTGATTCTCGGGGCCATCGCGACCCTGTGCGTCGTCTGCCTGGGCGTCCTGTCGCTGGGGGCGGACCATGTGCTCTTCGTCGTGCCGACGGCCCCGGCCGTGCCCGGCGACGGCCTCTACGGCACCGCTCCGGAAAAGCTCTTCCTGGCCCTCGGCCTCCTGATCGGCGCCGTCGCGGGGCCGCTCCAGGCGTCCTCGCGCAGCCTCCTGGCCCGGCTCGTGCCCGCCCATGAGGCGGGGCGCTATTTCGGGCTCCTCGCCCTCTCGGGCAAGGTCACGTCCTTCCTGGCGCCGCTCACGGTCGCGGTCGCCACCGCGCTGTTCCAGACCCAGGCGGCCGGCCCCGCCGTGCTGATCCTGTTCTTTGGGGCCGGAGGCATCCTGATCGCCGGCGTGAAGCGGGCCTGAAACCTGCCCGAATGGGGCGCTTGAGCCGCGATGGCCCTGCCACTACCATGGCGCTCCCCTGAAGGGAGCAACGCCATGTCCTTGAAGACGCTGTTCACCGCGCATCCCGATTCCGTCGGCGAGACCTATTTCGAGCATATGGGCGTGGCGCTGAGCTTCGCCGGCCCCTTGCTGGCGGCCGGCCTTGCGGCCCTTGTCCACGCCTTCCTGCCCTTCCTGTGCGTGACGACCGCGAGCGCCACCGTGAAGCGGCTCTATGCCCGCATGACGAACCGCGCGCCCCGTACGGTCCAGGAGAGCACGGCCGACCCCATGCTGGCCTGGGACCCGGTCATCTGACCAGAGGCTGAGCCTCAAACCGGAACCGTCGCGGTTCGTTTCGCGTCTCACTCCTGCGCAGCTTGCCGGAGGAGGGACGGACCATGGACGGGCGGAGGACGGGCAGGGGCTTGGGTTTGAAGGGCTTGCTGGCCCTCGCGGCCTTGATCTCCGGCACGATGGGCTTCGGGACAGCGCCCGAGGCCCGCGAGCTGGTACCCTTCGACGGCTCCGTTTCTCCTGGGACGATCCTGATCCGCACCGGGGAGCGCAAGCTCTACTATGTGCGCCACGACGGCACGGCCCTGCGCTATCCGGTGGCGGTCGGCAAGCCGGGCAAGCAATGGTTCGGCGAGGCGCGCGTCGACGGGAAATACGTGAAGCCCGCCTGGTCGCCGCCCCTCGAGGTGAAGCGGGACAATCCACGCCTGCCGGACGTCATTCCCGGCGGCGCTGCCAACAACCCCATGGGCGCCCGGGCGCTGACCCTGGACCGGGACGAATATGCCATCCACGGCACCAACCGCCGGGCCTCCATCGGCACCTATGCGTCCTACGGCTGCATCCGCATGTTCAACGAGGACATCATCGACCTCTACGAGCATGTCACGGTGGGCACCCGGGTGGTCGTCGAGCGGTAGGTGGACGGTCCAGGCTCCCGAAAAGGGGCGGACTTTCATTGGATTGCCGACTTGCCGCCCTATCTGGTTCCGTCCTAAGCACATCCTCCCGGCCGAATCCGGTCCGCCGGGACCGTGCCACGAAACCTTGCGCCGCGTTCGGATTTGGTGAATCCGAACAGGAGCTTGAGGCGAAGTCCCCTGGGCTCGCCGGAATCACGAGACGAACCGATGCCGATCGACGCCGAAGCCATCGCCGACCGCCGCCGTTTGCGCCGCAAGATCTCCTTCTGGCGCGTCGTCGGGGTCCTCGCCCTCATCGCGGCCATCGTGGCTATGGGCTATTCGGCCTCCGACCGCTTCGGTTTCGGCGCCGGGGCCCAGATCGCGCGCATTTCGGTCAATGGTCTCATCACCGGCAACCAGCGCCTGGCGGACCTCATGGAGCGGGTGGGCGAGTCGGCAGCGGTCTCCGGGGTGGTCGTCTCCATCAATAGCCCCGGCGGCACCACGACGGGGTCAGAGGAAATCTTCCGCAACATCCGCCGCCTCGCCGAAAAGAAGCCGGTCGTCGCCTTCGTGGATGGGACGGCCGCCTCCGGCGCCTACATCACGGCCATGGCGACGGACCACATCGTGGCCCGCGAGACCGCCCTCGTGGGCTCCATCGGCGTCCTCTTCCAGTATCCGGACGTGTCTGGGCTCCTCGACCATGTCGGGGTCAAGGTCGAGGCCATCAAGTCCGCCCCGCTCAAGGCGGAGCCGAACCCCTTCACGCCCACGAGCCCGGAGGCTCGCGCCGCCATCATGCAAGTGGTCAACGACACCTATGACTGGTTCAAGCGCCTGGTCCGCGAGCGGCGGCACATGAACGACGCGGAGCTGGCCACGGTCTCCACCGGCCAGGTCTTCAGCGGTCATCAGGGGGTCGCTCTCAAGCTCGTGGACGCGGTCGGCACGGAGCGTGACGCCATTGCGTGGCTGGAGCGGGAGAAGGGCGTGCGCCGGAACCTCCCGGTGCGCGACTGGAAGCCGCGCGGCGACCGGGACCTGTCGATCTTCGCACTTGCAGCCGCCGGCGCCGATCTGGCTGGCCTAGAGAATCTGGCCGGCGCCCTGCGCCGGAGCGCGGACGGAATGGCGGCTGCGCGGCTTGACGGTCTCCTGGCGCTCTGGCACCCTTCCGAAAAGTAAAGACGCATCAAAGATATAACGCCCAATGATCAAATCCGAACTGGTGCTCAAGCTCGCCGAGCAGAACCCGCATCTGTATCAGCGCGACGTCGAGAACATCGTGAACGCGATCCTCGACACGATCGCCGATGCCCTGGCGCGGGGGGATCGGGTCGAGCTGCGCGGCTTCGGGGCCTTCTCGGTGAAGCGGCGGGATGCGCGCACCGGCCGCAATCCCCGCACGGGCGAATCGGTCGAGATCTCCGAGAAGGTCGTGCCCGTCTTCAAGACCGGCAAGGAGATGCGCCAGCGCCTCAATCCCGCCCCGAAACCTCTCAAGACCGCCGTCGCGCAATAGGCATCGACCCGGAAAGGAAGGGCTCGTGATTCGGTTTCTCAAGGCGCTCGTTCTCCTGCCGGTGGCGATTCTCATCGTGCTGCTGGCCGTCGCGAACCGCGACCCCGTCACCCTGTCGCTCGATCCGTTCTCGCGCGAGGCGCCGGAAATCGCCGCGCAGCTGCCCCTCTTCGCGATCATCTTCGCGGCCGTGATGGTGGGCGTGGTGATCGGCGGCACCGCCACCTGGCTCGCCCAGGGCAAACACCGGCGTGCCCGCCGTCAGTTCCGCCGGGAGGTCACCCAGCTGCGCAGCGAGACCGAGCGCCTGCGGACCCAGAGCCGGCCCTCCTCGTCCCTGCCGTCCCTCCCGTCGTCCCAGACCCCCACCTTCTAAGAGTCTCATGCGCGTCATCACTTCTGCCGAGATCGACCGGGTCCTCACATGTCCGGACCTGGTCGATGCCCTCGCCGATGCCTTTCGCGGCGACATGGTCGCGCCGGTCCGTCACCATCACGAGATCGAGCGGCCGGGGAAGGACGCCACGCTCCTGCTCATGCCCGCCTGGACCGGCCCCACGGCCGCGGAGGGCTTCGTGGGCGTGAAGGTGGTCTCGGTCTTTCCCGATAACGGCGCCCGCAGCCTTCCCAGCGTCATGGGCACCTACCTGCTCATGGACGGCGCGACCGGCGAGCCGCTCGCGGCCCTCGACGGCACGCGGCTGACCGTGTGGCGCACGGCCGCCGCCTCGGCGCTGGCGGCGCGCCACCTCGCCCGGAAGGATGCGGAGAGCATGGTCATGGTCGGGTCAGGCGCCCTCGCGCCCTTCCTGATCCGCGCCCATATGAGCCAGCGCCCGATCCGCCGGGTGGCGCTCTGGAACCACCGCCCTGAGCGGGCCGAGAGCCTCGCGGCCCAGCTTAGGGACGAGGGCCTGCCCGTGACGGTGACGACGGATCTCGAAGGTGCGGTCCGCCAGGCGGACCTTGTCTCCTGCGCGACCCTCTCGACCGCGCCCATCGTCAAGGGCGAATGGCTGAAGGCGGGCGCGCATCTCGACCTCGTCGGCGCCTTCAACCTCTCCATGCGCGAGGCCGACGACGAGGCCTTGCGTCGGGGCGAGGTCTATGTGGACACGCCTGCCGCAAGGCGCGAGGGCGGCGACGTGGCCGTGGCGCTGAAGAGCGGCGCCATCCCCGAGAGCCACCTGAAGGGCGACCTGTTCTCCATCTGCGCCAGCCCGCCGGCGCGGGCCGGGGAGGCGATCACGGTGTTCAAGTCCGTCGGCGCCGCCCTCGAGGATCTGGCTGCGGCGATGCTGGTCTGGCGTCGGATCGGCCAGACGTCGTAACATGCGGCCATGGACACCCTGATCAAGATTTGCGGGATCTCGACCCCCGAGACGCTGGACGCCGCCTTGAATGCCGGCGCCGATCTCGTGGGCTTCGTGCGCTATTCCCGGAGCCCGCGCCATGTGGAGCTCGACCAGGGCCGGGCTCTGTCGCGCCAGGCGAAGGGCCGGGCGCAGCGGGTCGTCCTCCTGGTCGATCCGCAGGACGAGGCGATCGCCGAGGCGGTCGAGGCCCTCGATCCCGACCTTCTCCAGCTCCACGGCCATGAGAGCCCGGACCGGGTGCGGGAGATCCGCGCCCGCTTCGGACGCCCGGTCATGAAGGCCGTGGGAATCGCCGAGGAAGCCGATCTCGCGGCCCTGGCGCCTTACGGCGAGGCCGCCGACCGCCTTCTCCTCGACGCCAAGCCCCCCCGCCGGGCCGATGCGTTGCCGGGCGGTAACGGGCTCGCCTTCGACTGGCGGGTCCTGGCCGCCCTCGATCCGTCCATATCCTACATGCTCTCCGGCGGGCTGACGCCCGACAACGTGGCCGAGGCCATCCGCCTGACGGGCGCAAGGGCCGTCGACGTCTCGACCGGGGTGGAGAGCGCCCTGGGGATCAAGGACCCGGCCCGGGTCGAGGCCTTCATCCGTGCGGCCCGTGCGGCCTATGGGACCGAGGGGCGATAAAAACCGCGCATTCGCGTGCGAAATCCGGTATCGGTTCCGGCGAATGTGAACAACCAGCGCAAGGCAGGACAGGCGTGACAGCTCAAGCCCAACCCAATTCCTTCCGCACCGGCCCGGACGAGCGCGGCCATTTCGGGATATTCGGCGGCCGCTTCGTGGCCGAGACCCTGATGCCGCTCATCCTCGATCTGGAGAAGGCCTACGAGGACGCCAAGGCCGATCCGGCCTTCCATGCCGAGATGGCGTCCATGATGGCGACCTATATCGGCCGGCCGAGCCCGCTCTATTTCGCCGAGCGCATGACGGAGCATCTCGGCGGCGCCAAGATCTACTTCAAGCGCGAAGAGCTGAACCACACGGGCGCCCACAAGGTGAACAACGTGCTGGGCCAGATCCTCCTCGCCCGCCGCATGGGCAAGAAGCGCATCATCGCCGAGACCGGCGCCGGCCAGCACGGAGTCGCGACCGCGACCCTCTGCGCCCGCTACGGGCTGGAATGCATCGTCTACATGGGCGCCGTCGACGTGGAGCGGCAGAAGCCCAACGTGTTCCGCATGAACATGCTGGGCGCCAAGGTGGTGCCGGTGCAGTCCGGCACCAAGACCCTCAAGGACGCCATGAACGAGGCCCTGCGCGACTGGGTCACCAACGTGGCCGATACCTTCTACTGCATCGGCACGGTGGCAGGGCCGCACCCCTATCCGGCCATGGTACGCGACTTCCAGTCCGTCATCGGCACCGAGACCCGCGAGCAGATGATGCAGGCGGAGGGCCGCCTGCCGGATTCGCTCATCGCCTGCGTGGGCGGCGGCTCCAACGCCATCGGGCTGTTCCACCCCTTCCTGGACGACCGGAGCGTCGAGATCTACGGCGTCGAGGCGGCGGGCCACGGGCTCGACAAGCTCCATGCGGCCTCCCTCACGGGCGGTCGCCCGGGCGTGCTGCACGGCAACCGCACCTATCTGCTGATGGACGATGACGGGCAGATCCAGGACGCCCATTCGATTTCGGCCGGCCTCGATTATCCGGGCATCGGGCCGGAGCATGCCTGGCTGCACGACATGGGCCGGGTCAATTACATCTCGGCCACCGACCAGGAGGCGCTCGACGCCTTCCAGCTCTGCTCGCGGCTCGAAGGTATCCTGCCGGCGCTGGAATCGAGCCACGCCCTCGCCAAGGTCATCGAGCTCGCGCCGAAGAAGCCCAAGGACCACCTCATGGTCGTCAACATCAGCGGCCGCGGCGACAAGGACGTCCCGCAGATCGCCGAGATCCTGGGCGTGAAGCTGTAGGAGCTTCGCTCCTTGTCCGAGATGATATGGTGACGCTTGTCATCCCCGGCCTTGTGCCGGGGATTTCTTTTTGTGGGGTTGCACTCTGCCGTCATTCCGGGGCCGCGCAGCGGAGCCCGGAATCCATAAACGCTGACGGTGTCGAATAGATCGCAACGGAAGCCGCAGCAGCTTGTTCTGAACCGCTCGTGTTTATGGGTTCCGGGTTCGCCTACGGCGCCCCGGAATGACGGGGAGGCGCTGCTCCCCTTTCACCTCTCCCGTGTGGGAGAGGTCGGACCGAAGGTCCGGGTGAGGGTTGCGCCTTCTCCGGACAACGCTCTCCCCTCACCCCTGCCCCTCTCCCAATGGGAGAGGGGGAAGAGTGGCGGGGACTCTCCGCCCCCTCAGCCGTTCAGCATCATGGCGATGAACAGCTCCGGGTCGAGGCAGAATTCCCGCAGCAGGCGGAAATGCTGGGTCTCCTCCAGGCACACACACGCCTTTATCCCCTGTTGCGCATGGGCCGGGGCAGATGCGATATCCCTGTCCACTTCCCCGCCGGACCATGCTAAAGACCCGCCCATGACACAGCGCATCGAAGCCCGTTTCGAGACCTGCCGCCGGGAAGGCCGCGCCGCTCTCGTCACCTACGTCATGGCGGGGGATCCGGACCCGGAGACCTCGCTCGCCATTCTGAAGAGCCTGCCGAAGGCCGGGGCCGATATCGTCGAGTTCGGCCTGCCCTTCACGGACCCGATGGCCGACGGCCCGGCCATCCAGGCGGCGGGCCTGCGTGCCCTCAAAGTCGGCCAGACGACGGCTAAGACCCTCGATCTGGTGCGCCGCTTCCGGGCCGAGGACGCCGAGACGCCCGTGATCCTCATGGGCTATTTCAACCCGATCTACGTCTACGGGGTCGAGCGCTTCCTGGCCGACGCCAAGGAGGCGGGGATCGACGGGCTGATCGTGGTCGATCTGCCGCCCGAGGAGGATGACGAGCTCTGCCTGCCGGCCCTGAAAGCGGGCCTCGCCTTCATCCGTCTCGCCACTCCGACCACGGACGACCGGCGCCTGCCGACGGTTCTCGCCAACACGGCCGGGTTCGTCTATTACGTCTCCATCACGGGCATCACCGGGGCGGCGACGCCGGATTTCGGCAAGGTCGCCACGGCGGTGGAGCGCATCAAGCGCCATACGCCCCTGCCTGTGGTGGTCGGCTTCGGCGTGAAGAGCGGCGCCCATGCGGCGGCGGTCGCCGAAGGGGCCGACGGGGTCGTGGTCGGCTCGGCGCTGATCGATGCCCTGAAAGGCACCCTCGATGAGGAAGACCGCGCCACCTCGCGCAGCGTCGAGGCCGTCACCACATTGGTGAAGGAGCTGAGCGAGGGCGTGCGGTCCGTGGCCAAGCGCGCGGCAGCGTAAGACTTCTCGCGGCAGCGTAACATTCATCAGGCGTCGTGGCCGGGCCTCCCGGTCATTCACGTCCTGCCACGCCTCAGGCGTGGATGCCCGGAATGAGTCCGGGCATGACGAAAGGGTAAAGTCATGAACTGGATTTCCGAAGTCGTCCGGCCGAAGATCAAAACGCTCTTCAAGCGCGAGACGCCGGACAATCTCTGGATCAAGTGTCCGGATACGGGCCAGGTGGTCTTCCACAAGGACGTGGAGGCGAACCAGTGGGTGATCCCCGGTTCCAACCACCACATGCGCATCTCGGCCACCCAGCGGCTAGGCCTGGTCTTCGACGGCGGCACCTGGCTCGACGTGGCCCTGCCGGAAGTGGCCGTGGACCCGCTCAAGTTCCGCGACGAGAAGCGCTACGTGGACCGCCTGAAGGACGCCCGCGCCAAGACCGGCCAGCAGGACGCCTTCAAGGTCGGCTTCGGCCGCGTCGAGGACGTGCCCATGACGGTTGCCGTGCAGGATTTCGGCTTCATGGGCGGCTCCCTCGGCATGGCGGCGGGCGAGGCCTTCGTGAAGGGGGCCGAGACGGCTCTCGAGAAGAAGACCCCTTACGTGCTCTTCGCGGGCTCCGGCGGCGCCCGCATGCAGGAGGGCATCCTGTCCCTCATGCAGATGCCCCGCACGACTGTGGCCGTGCGGCGCCTGCGCGATGCGCGCCTGCCCTACATCGTGGTGCTCACCAACCCGACCACCGGCGGCGTCACGGCCTCCTACGCCATGCTGGGCGACGTGCAGCTCGCTGAGCCCGGCGCGCTCATCGGCTTCGCGGGCCCGCGGGTCATCGAGCAGACCATCCGCGAGAAGCTGCCCGACGGCTTCCAGCGCGCCGAATATTTGAAGGACCACGGCATGGTCGACATGGTGGTGCACCGGCACGACCTGAAGCCCACCATCGCCCGGCTCTCCCGCCTTCTCACGAAGGCGGCCGCCAAGGCTGCGTAACCGGAACAGGGCAGGGTGATGGATTCCTCCGATGCGCTGATCGCGCGCTTTCTCGCCCTGCACCCGAAGACCATCGATCTGTCGCTCGGGCGCATTCAGCGGCTTCTGGCCCAGCTGGGGCACCCGGAGCGCCGGCTGCCGCCGACGATCCACGTGGCGGGCACCAACGGCAAGGGATCGACCATCGCGTTCATGCGGGCGATCCTGGAGAGCGCCGGGCTTGCGGTCCATGTCTATACCTCGCCCCATCTGGTGCGCTTCCATGAGCGCATCCGTCTCGGCCGCATCGGCGGCGGGCGCTATGTGGGGGAGGAGCGGCTCGTCGAAGCCCTGCGCCACTGCGAGAAGGTGAACGACGGCGCGCCGATCACGGTCTTCGAGATGACCACGGCGGCGGCGCTCCTGCTCTTCTCCGAAGAACCCGCCGACGTGCTGCTGCTGGAGGTGGGCCTGGGCGGCCGCTACGACGCCACCAACGTGATCGACGCGCCCGCGGCGGCCGTTGTCACCTCCATCGGCCACGACCACGCGGAATATCTTGGCACGACGCTGGAGGGCATCGCCCGCGAGAAGGCCGGCATTTTCAAGCGCGGCTGCCCGGCCGTCATCTCGGCGCAGGATTATGTTGCGGCCGACGACACCCTGCGGGACGAGGCCGAGCGGGTCGGAGCCGCGCCGATCCTCGTCGGAGCGCAGGATTTCTCCGTGCACGAGGAGGGCGGGCGCCTCGTCTACCAGGACGAGAGAGGCCTTCTCGACCTGCCCCTGCCGAAGCTCGTGGGGCGCCATCAATACATCAATGCGGGCACGGCCGTGGCGGCTCTCAGAGTTGCGGGCTTCGAGCGCTTCGAGACCTCGGCCTTCGAGGCCGGGCTCGTGCGGGCCGAGTGGCCGGGCCGCCTGCAGCGGCTCGCCAAGGGCCGCCTGCCGGAGATCGCGCCGCAGGGCTGCGAGATCTGGCTCGACGGCGGCCACAATGCCGATGGCAGCCGGGTGCTGGCCGCCGCCATGGCGGACCGGAGCGAGAGCAGCGACGCGCCCCTGGTGCTGATTGCCGGAATGCTCGGCACCAAGGATTCTGAGACCTTCTTCAAGAACTTCCAGGGCCTCGCCCGGGAGGTGATCGCGGTGCCGATCCCCGGCCAGATCGCCGCCCGCCCGGCCGAGGAGGTGGCGGGCATCGCCGGAAGCGTGGGGCTGACAGTCTCCACCAAGCCCAGCGTCGAGGCGGCTCTGGCTTCCCTGCACGACTATGTCTGGGACCGTCCTCCCCGCATCCTCATCTGCGGCTCCCTCTACCTCATCGGCGAAGTCCTGGCCGCCAACGGCACGCTGCCGGAATAGGGAAGGGCTGCCTTTGCGGGGGTTATGCACTGCCACCCTCCGGTCATTCTGGGACGGTGCGTGCCTCCCCGTCATTCCGGGGCCGCGCAGCGGAGCCCGGAACCCATAACCGCTGACGAGGCAAGATAAAGCGCAGCGTTTCTCGCACTGTCTTGTTCTGAGACGCTTGTGGTTATGGGTTCCGGGCCCAGCTCTCCGAGCTGTCCCGGAATGACGGGAAGCGCCAACCTGCTCTCCTCCCCCTTGTGGGGAGGAGGTAGAGGCGTTGGCTCTGAATTTTCAGAACGAAGCGCTCACACCCCCACCCTAGCCCTCCCCACAAGGGGGAGGGGATTGCGTCGCGCTTACGCTCCTCGCGTTGCGCCCTATCCCGGGTTGCAAGGCCTCTCCGGAAAGGTGAACGGACGGCATGAAAAAGGGGCCTTGCGGCCCCTTTTGGCATTCCGGTGCGTGGGAGGTCAGGCCGAGGCCTGGATCCACTTGGCGAGGTCGCCCTTGGGAGCGGCGCCGATCTTCTGGGCCACGACCTTGCCGTCCTTGAACATCATCAGCGCCGGGATCGAGCGGATGCCGAACTGGGAGGAGACCTGCGGGTTCTCGTCCACGTTGAGCTTCACGATCTTCACCTTGCCGGCCATCTCGTTGGAAATCTCTTCCAGCGCCGGGCCGATCATACGGCAGGGGCCGCACCACTCGGCCCAGAAATCGACCACGACGGGCTCGGAGGAATTCAGCACATCCTGCGAGAAGCTCGCATCGGTCACCTTCACGGTCGCCATACCATCACCTTTGTCTTTGAGAGTGCGACTCACAGCCGAGCCGCGCGACGATAGGTTCAACGTAAGAACCGGGCAGGGCGGAATCAAGCAACGGTCCTGTGAGCCGGGCTTCTTGGAGCCTCGGCCGGGACATCGCGCTCACGGCCGAGGCTCCAAGCTTTGTTTGCGAGCATCTTTCCGCACAAAACCGGTTCCCACTTTTGCGCACGATGCCCTAGGCGGCCACGAAGGTGAGCGCCGCATCCATCTCCGGCTCCTGCAATTCGTGGATGACCGGACCGGCGGTCCAGATCAGGAAGGCCCGCACGGTTTTCTGGGGATAGATCTCCTGGAGGAGCCGCCGGTAGAGGGCGAGCTGGGTCACGTAGGCCCGCGGCGGTGGCTGGCCGGGCCGCGGCGGGCGGGCCGTGGTCTTGAAATCCGCCACCAGAACCTCCGTGTCGCCCACGGCGAGGCGGTCGATCTGGCCGGAGACCATCATGGGGCTGTCCGCGGTCTCGATGCGCCCGGCAATCGGCGCCTCGGCGCGGGAGCCCGGCCCGAAGAGCGGGCTCACGGCCTCGTGATCGATCACCCCCAGCGCATGGGCCACCACGGCCTCGCGCAACTCCTCCGGCAGGCGGGGCGCGCGGGCCCTCACGTAGGCGCGGGCCATGGGCTCCCGCCGCTCCTGCGGCAGGCCCGGCAGGCGCTCCAGCAGGGCGTGGATCAGGGTGCCGCGCAGGCGCGCCTCCGGCGCATAGGGGCCGTCCCCAGGCCGGGTCAGCCGGTCGGCGGCCCCCAGCGCGCTGGAAGGCCTGATCGGCGGCAGAGGCTCGGGCTCCGGCACGGCGATCTCGGTGAGCCAAGCGGGAATCTCGGCCGGCGGCAGGAGGGGCGCCTCTTCCGCCGGACCCGCGAGGCCCGCGGGAGCATCCTCCCAAAGCACCAAGGGCTCGAAGGGCTTGGCGGGCAGTTCCTGGCCCTGGTTGGCATGGAGCCAGCCGCGGCGGACCATCTCGCACCAAGCCTCCTGTGGCGAATCCTTATGGCCCGTCAGGTAGGGCGCGATCACCAGCCGGTCCTTGGCCCGGGTCATGGCCACGTAGAGGAGCCGGTTGTGCTCCTCCAGGGCCTTGGCATGGAGCGCGTCCCGGGCCTCGCTCATGGCGCGGCAGTCGGACGACTTGCCCGGCGCCCAGACCGGGAAGGTGCCGTCCACGCCTGCCAGCCGGAGCAGGGGCGGGTCCCGGCCCAGCACGTCGCAGCCGTCGATGAGGATGACGACGGGCGCTTCCAGGCCCTTGGCCCCGTGCACGGTCATCACGCGCACCTCGTCATTGGTGGAATCGAGGTCGCGCTTGATGGTGTGGGCGGCGGATTCGAACCGGTTGAGGAACACCGTGAGGGAAGGCGTCTCGGTCTGCTCGGATTGATGGGCGAAGCACAGGAAGGCGTCGATGGCGTCCCCAGCCTCGCTGCCGAGTCGGGAGACGAGCTTCGCCCGCCCGCCCATGGGGCCGAGCAGGGTGGCGAAGAACCCGAAAGGTCCCTGCTGGCGGGCAAGGCCCCGCCAGGCCCCCAGGGCGTCGAGGGCCGAGAGCGCCGCCTTGTCGCCCGAGAGCGCGTGCCGCTCCAGGGCCAAGAGAAGAGATTCCTCGTCCGGGCGGCCGGCCGCGATGCGGATCAGGTCGTCGTCGTTAAGCCCCACCAGGGGCGACTTGAGGGCGGTCGCGAGGGTGAGGTCGTCCTCCGGCAGCAGGGCCGCACGTCCCGCCGCCACGAGGTCGAGCACGGCGATATGCTCGCCGATATTGAGCCGGTCCGCGCCCGCCACCGGCACGCCGGCTTCCTTCAGGGCGCGGATCGCGGCCTCGAAGGCGGCCCCGCGCTTGCGCACGAGCACCAGCACGTCCCCGGCCTTCCAGAGGCGGCCGGTTCCGTCGCCCTTCGTGGTCCAGGTCTGGACCGCCTTGGCGATCCGTCGCGCCACCATCACGGGCGGGGCCAGCTGCTCCTGGCCGTCCACCGGCAGCACCCAGGCCTCCGGCTCCTCCTCGTCGGCGGGCGTCTCGGTCGGCCAGAGCTCCACCTGCCCCGGCGCATGGGGGCGGGCGGTCTCGTGCACGGTGCCGACGGCCGTGTCCTCGAAGGACAGGCCCTTGAAGTTCTCGGCCACCGAGAAGGTGGCATCCACGGCCTTGAGCACTGCCCGCGTGGAGCGGAACGAGACCGTGAGGCGCACATCCTCGAAGCGGAGCGTCGCGGCCGCGACCTTGCGCTTCCAGGCCTGACGGCTCGTCTCGAATTCCTGCGGGGCGGCGCCCTGGAAGCCGTAGATGGACTGCTTCGGATCGCCCACGGCGAAGAGGGTGCGGGCCTGCCGCCCGCGCGCCCCGTGGCCGGCCGTGAAATCCTCCGTGATCTTCCGCAGGATCGCCCATTGCTCGGGGTTCGTGTCCTGCGCCTCGTCGATGAGCACGTGGTCGATGCCCCGGTCGAGCTTGTAGAGGATCCAGCCCGCATCGTGGCGTGAGAGGAGCGTCAGCGTCCGGTCGATGAGATCCTGGAAATCGAGCGCGCCGTAGCTCGCCTTGGCGCGCTCCACCCGCGCGCCGATCTCGGCCGCCAGGGTGAAGAGCGCCGTCGTGCGCTCCAGGGCCCGGGCGGCCCTGCGCTTGTCCGCGAGGCGCGCGAGGCGCGCCTGTTCGTCGAGCAGCCGCTCCTTCAGGGCAGGATCCACGGATTTGGTGACGAGGCGCGATTCGGCCCGCGGCGTGCCGTCGGATTCCTTCATGAAGACCGCGAGATAGTGCCGGAGCCTGTCCTCGGCGCCCTGCGCCTCGCAGGCGGCCACGAAGGAGGCGGCGCGCTCCTGGTCGGTCGCCTTGCCGCGCCGCAATTCCTCAGCGATGGCGGGCCATTCGGCCGGTGGAAGGCCGCCCTCCAGCATGGCGCGCTCGACGGCCGCAAGATCCTCGCCGGGCGCGAGCCCGAGCGCCGCCCGAAGCCGCTCGAGACCGGCCGGGAGGCCGCCGGGCGCGTGGAGGAAGTCCTTGCAGCGCAGGGCCGCGTTGAGGGCATCTGACAGGGCCTCGCCGGCTGCTTCCGTGCTCACGAGGGCGAGCGCGTCGTTCAGTTCGGGATAGGCGCCGCTCGCCGCATCCGCGAGGACATTGGCGGTCTCCTGCGCCAGCATCTCGTCCGTCTGGCTCTCGTCGAGCACCGCGAAGCGGGCCGGCACGTTGGCCTCGAAGGGCACCAGATGCAGAAGCCGCTCGCAGAAGGCGTGGATGGTGTCGATCTTGAGCCCGCCCGGCGTCTCCACGGCCCGCGCGAAGAGCGTGCGGGCCAAGCGCATCTGCGCGCGGTCCGGGCGTATGCCTTCGAGCTCGGTGAGCTCCGCCACGAGGCTTTCGTCGTCCATCGTGACCCAGCGGCCGAGGCGCTCGAAGACGCGGATCGCCATGTTGGCGGCCGCCGCCTTGGTGAAGGTGAGGCAGAGGATGCGCCCGGGCGGCGAGCCGGCGAGCAGGAGCCGCACCACCCGGTCGGTCAGCACCTTCGTCTTGCCGGCGCCCGCATTGGCCGACACCCAGGCGGAGGCGCGCGGATCGGCGGCGCGGCGCTGCGCCTCTCTCGTATGCTCGGGAACGACGAGGTCGAGGCTCATGCGAAGCCCTCCCCGCCGCCGTTGCTGGCGAGCGACCATTCCTTCACGCGGGCGAGGTGGTCGTATTCCGAGAAGCGCCGTGCATATTTCGGGAAGGGCCGCGACACGTAGGCCGCTTCGCCGGCCGCGTAGCGCGCGATCATGCCTTCGAAGCGGCGGGTATGCTCCTGCACGATGTCGGGGACGCTGCGCGTCTCGTCACGGCCAGGCCCGATCTCGCGCACCTTGATGGGCTCGCGCCCGCCCGTGGTGTGGACATAGACCAGGTCCGGCGCTTCCTTGGCAGCGGGCACGTCCTTGAACGCGCCCTTCATCAGCATCATCGCCTCGAGGGTGAGCTGGGGCGAGAAGCCCGCATAGACCTCGCGGATTCCTGGCGGCTGCCCGGTCTTGAAGTCGATGATCGCGAACCCGCCGTCGCGCCGCTGCTCGATCCGGTCGGCGCGGGCGCGCAGGACGAAGACGCTGCCGTCGGCGAGCCGGATAGGCAGCGCGCCTGACCGCTCGGGATGGACCTCTGCGATAGACGGGCGGCGCGCCCGCTCCCATTCGACGAAGGCGGCGGCGAGCCGGGTGAAGCGCGGCCACCATTCCGCATAGAGTTCGGGAAAGGCCTCGGCGATCCCCGCAAAGGCCTGCACGCCGCGGCCGAGCAGGTCTTCGAGGGCGAGTTCGGGCAGCGCACGCGGGTAATCGGCCGCGAAGGTGCCGAGCACGTCGTGGATGATCGTGCCGCGATCGGCGGCGCCGGGAGCGACCGCGATTGCCTCCAGGGCATCGAGCTTCAGGATGTGCCGCGCAAAGATCGAATAGGGGTCACGCAGCAGGGTCTCGATCTCGGTGACGCTCAAGGAGCGTGGGAACAGAGCCGGGTCCGGCATCGGCCGTGGCCGCGCGAGCGGTGGGACCCGGCGCGGCGCATCGAGGCTGCGCGCAAGGTGGCGGTAGCGCTCGCCCGCCCGCATCATGCCGTCCCAGGCTTCTCTGCCCGCGAAGGCCTTGAGACGCTGGAGAAAGCGCGAGGGCACCATGGGCGAGCCGTCCCGCTTCTGCGCGCGGGTGACGATGACGTCGGGCGTGCCGAGCGCCTGCACGAAATCGTGCGCCGTCTGGCCGATCCGCCGTTCGGGCGGCGCGAGGCCGATGCGGGCGCGCATGGGCCGGTTGAGGAACGAGTCGGTCACCGTGCGCGGCGGCCAGGTGCCCTCGTCGAGCCCGCCGAGGACGACCCGGTCGACCGAGAGAAGGCGCGCTTCGAGCAGGCCGAAGATCTTGAGCCGGCGATGGGTGGAGCGCGCGGAGGGGCTCAAGGTCTGCTGCCGGGCGAGCGCCGTGAAGAAGGCCGGATAATCGGCGAAGCGCCCCTGGAGAGGCTGGTCTTCCTCCCGGCGGATCTCGGAATATTGCAAGTCGTCGAACAGGGCTTCGAGAGCTTCCAGGGAGGAATCGCGCTCGACCCGCTCTGCCTCCTCGGGCGGCAGGTCGGTCAGGGCTGCGACGGTGCAGCGGTGCGCCTCCGTGAGGCCGATGAGATCGAGGATGCCCTCGCCGGTCCTGTCCGGAAGGAAGTCGCCGAAGGCGATGTCGAGGCGTTCGAGCAGCGCATCGGCGAGGTCCCATTCCTCGGCCGTGAGCCTCCGGCGCGGACGCGGCGTGCGCCGGTCGGTTCCGGCGCGGTTCTCCGCCAGGGCGCGGCGCATGCCCTCGAAGCCGGGGGCCGGCGCAGGGCCGCGCAGCACGCCGATTTCGAGGACGCCCGCGGCGCGCTCCACGGTCTCGCGCGGCCAGCCGAGGCGCACCATCGGATGGGCCAGAAGCGCCAGGACGCGCAGGGGCTTCAGGTCGTCCGCGGCGGCATCGGCCGAAAGGCGCGCCAGGCGCCCGGCCGCCGTTTCCGAGAGGGGAAGACCGGCCGAATCCTCCACCGCAAGGCCCCAGCGGGCGAGTTCCGCCGCGACCCGGGTCGCGAGGGCCCGGTCGGGCGTCACGAGGGCGGCCGTGCGGCCCGGCTCGGCCAGGGTCTCGCGCAGGGCGACCGCAATGGCGAAGGCCTCCTCGCGCTCGTCCGCCGCCTCGACCACCGTGAGGCCGGCGCAGCCCTCCCGGGCGAGGGCCAGGCGCTCGTCCGTGGGCATGTGGGACCAGCGGTCGGTGGTGCTCGCGGGCCGCAGGGCCTCGGAGAGCATGCGGCTTCGCGCCCGCGCTGTCCCGGACGCTTCGCCCAGCACCGTAATGGCCTCGCGCGGCACGCGCAGGTGCCGGTCCACCAGGCGCCGCAGGGTCGCCTGCGGGTGGCTGTGCACGGGATCCGTCTCGCTGTCCGCGATGTCGCCGATGCAGGCCCAGCTCTCCTCGTCGAGATCCGTGTCGAGCCCGGGCAGGACGATGGCGCCTTTCGGCAGCCGCGCGATCGCTGCAATCAGATTGGCCGTGGCCGGAACCGAGCCCGTGGAGCCCGCGACGATCATGGGATGCGCCGGGCGCTCGCGCAGAAGCCGCCGCGCCTCCGCGTCGATGAGCGCAATACGCCGGGCGGCCGGATCGCTCGCCTGCCGCTCGGTCAGGATCTTCGGCCAGTTCTCGCTGACGATCTGCACGAAATTGCGCGTGATGCGGAAATACTCGGAGTAATCCGCATCCACGGCCCGTTCGAGGGCATGCCAGTCGATGCCTTCCGTCGTGAAGGAATCCATCAGGCCTTCGAGATCCCCCGCGAGGCTCACGGCATCGGCGGGCGAGCCCGGAACCAGGAAGGGCATGTCGGGGCCGAGCTGCAGCAGCGCCCTGTCCACCTCCGCCGACCAGCGCTGGATGAGGCGCGTCAGGATGAGCCGGCGCTCGAGCGGCGGAATGGGCGGCTTGAGGGAGGCGGCCTCCTCAAGGGGCGTGCCTTCGAGGCCCGTCAGTTCGAACTCGGCCTCGTCCGCCTCGCCGAGGGGCACGATGCGCGGCAAAAGCTGCGCCCGCCCGCCGCCGCGTTCGGCAAGAAGCGCCACGAGCGCCCGCGTGGCGCGCCGGGTCGGGAGATAGAGCGTGACGTCCGCAAGTGCTGCCGGATCATCCGCGAGAGGGCCGACGAGGCGCCCGTCGAGCAGCGCGTCGACGAGGGTCGGCAGAAAGGGGGAGCCGGCCGGAATGGAGAAGATGCGCGTCGGCGGTGCATCGGCACGTCCGGAAAAAAGATCACGACCCTGCGGTGATGCAGATCCTTCTGTCCGGGTCGTGCTCGGCATCATGAGACCTCACCGCGTGCAGGCGGCAAGGCACTCTTCCGCCTCGGCAATCGCCTGAGGCTCACCAACATGCAGCCACTGCCCCTCCAGGCGCAACCCGTGGAGGCGGCCCTTCGCGCTGGCCCGGTCGTAGAAAACGTTCGCCGAAAACGGCCCGTCCGGCGTGCCGGCGACGAGTTCCGGCTTCACGATGGCGACGCCCGCGTAGACGAAAGGCACGCTCTCGTCGCCCTTGCGGCGCTGCAGCCGCCCGTCCGGATCCATGCTGAAATCGCCGCGGCCCTCATACCCAATGCTTGTGGATAACGGCGCGATGAGCATCAGCACGTCCATGGTGGCCGGGTTCCAGGCCTGGACGAGGCGGGAGAGATTCGGCTCCGCGCCCTCGATCCAGAGCGAGTCGGAATTGAACGTGATGAAGGGCGCATCGCCCAAAAGCGGCAATGCCTTTTTCACGCCGCCGCCGGTTTCGAGCACCGCTTCGCGCTCGTCGGAGACGACGATGCGCGGCACGTCGCGCGTGCGCAGATGTGCTTCCAGCATGTCGGCGAAATGGTGCACGTTCACCACCACCTGTCCGATGCCTGCCTCATGAAGCTTGTCGAGGGCGAAATCGATCAGCGTGCGCCCGGCGACTTTCACAAGCGGCTTGGGCATCGTTGCGGTGATCGGCAGCATGCGCTTGCCGAGCCCCGCGGCGAGGACGATGGCGGTGGAGGGAGCGGCGTGGGAAATGGCGGACAAGGGACAGGAACTCAGGGAGCCGGAGGAGTATCGTCGACGGGCGGGTGCGGGATGAGGCGCGGCAGATAGGCCTCGTACCAGGCGCGCAGCCGCGACAGGGCGGGGTGGGCGAGGTTGCGGGCGAGATAGGTCTCGATCCGCGGCAGGTGCTTGAGGTAGTGCGGCTTGCCGTCCCGCCGGTCCAGGCGGGCGAAGATGCCGAGGATCTTGGTGGCGCGCTGCGCGCCCATGATCGCATAGGCACGTGCGAAGGACGCTACGTCGAATTGCGGATCGGCGGCCCGGCGCTCGCGGGCATAGAGGCCGATCAGCTTCAGTTCCAGATCGGGCGACACGGTGGCCCGCGCATCCTGGAGCAGGGACGCGACATCGTAGGCCGGGGAGCCCAGCACCGCGTCCTGGAAATCGATGATGCCGACCCGCTGCAGGCCCTCGCGCTCGGGCATCCAGATCAGGTTGGGCGAATGATAGTCGCGCAGGGTCCAGGTGGTGGGGCCTGCGAGGATCTCGGACAGGGTCTCGGTCCACAGATTGACGAACTCGGCCCGCGCCGAGCCCGAGAGCAGGCTGCCGATGATGTGCGGCACGTACCAATCGGGCAGGAGCTCCACCTCGATGAGCAGCGCTTCAAGATCGTAGGGCGGCAGCGCGTAATCCATTCCCTCGGTCACGGGGAGGTTCTGGGGCAGCGCCGTGCCGTGCAGGCGGGCGAGCACGCGCACGGCTTCCGCGTAACGCTCCGGGATCGGGCCGTTCGCGTCCACCACCGGCTCGCTGCCGAGATCCTCCAGGATGAGAAGCCCCGTCTCCAGGTCCTCCCCGTAAATCTCCGGCGCGCTGAAACCGAGGGTGCGCAGGCCCTTGTCCATCGCCACAAAGGCGTGGACCGTCTCGGCGAGTTTCGCGATGGTCGTGTAGGGCTTGCCCCGGCGCACGGGCGGGCCCACCGGCCGGGGCGGCGAGATCATGAGCAGCGCGGTCCCGCCATCCGGCTTCACGAGCCGCTCGTAGGAGCGGATCACCGAGGCGTCGGCCGGCATGGGCACGCGGATCGCGTCCGTCCAGCCGCTGCGTTCCACCAGGGCGTGAAAGGCCTTCAGCCGCCGGAGCCGGGACGCGAAGCCGCCCGTGCCCGTCACGAAGGCGATGCGCCCCGCGCCGGCGCCGCCGGGCGCGAAATCGAGATGGATGTCGAGGCGCTCCGCCTTCAGGGCTTCGTCCGCCCTTTCCGGCCATTCCACGAGCGAGATGGCGTTCTCGGTCATCTCGTCCCAGCCGAGCTCATAGAGCTCGTGCCCACTCCCCAGGCGGTAGAAATCCGCATGCACCACGGGATGGTGCGCGCCTTCGTAGGACTGGACGAGCGTGAAGGTCGGGCTCGGTACTTCGAGTTCGGGATCGCCCGCAAGGCCGCGCACGAGGGCGCGGGCAAGGGTGGTCTTGCCGGCGCCGAGGCCGCCCGACAGGGTCACGAGATCGCCGGGGCGCAATTCGTCGATCAGGAGCCGGGCAAAGCGTTCCGTCGCTTCCTGGTCGGGCAGGGCGACGACCCAGGACGGGTCGTGCCATTCGTCTTGCGCGGTCATGAAAGCCAATCCATTCGCCATTGCGGCTCCTATTCGGCCGCCAGGGACGGCACCGCGGAATGCGCGGACCGGCCGTCGGAGGGCGACTCGTATCGCTCATTGGGGAAAACGCAGGTCACGGTCGTGCCGACCCCCGGGGCCGAGGCCAGCTCGATGCGCCCGCCGTGCAGCTCCACGAAGGAGCGCACGATCGACAGCCCGAGGCCCACGCCGCGATGGCGCGTCCCGAGGGTGTGGCTCTCGAACCGGTCGAAGATCCGCGCCTTGATTTCGGGCGGGATGCCGCGGCCCTCGTCCCTCACCTCGAAGATGACCTCGCCGCCGCTCTTGCGGGCCGAGACCGTGATGCTCTGCCCCGGCGACGAGAAGCCGACCGCGTTCGAGAGCAGGTTGAACAGGATCTGCCGCACGCGCTTCCCGTCGGCCACGAAGGAGCCGATGTCGTCGGGCGTGTCGATGACCACCGTGAGCGAGGACTCGGCCAGCCGGTCCTCCAGCCCGCGCATGGCGGCCTCGATGGTGGAGCGGATGTCGACGATCTCGGGCGTGAGCGCGAGGGATCCGGTATCGATGGAGGCGAGGTCCAGGATGTCGTTGAGGATCGCGAGCAGGGCCGCCGAGGAGCGCATGATGTGGTCGGCGTAATCGCGCTGGCGCGGATTGAGCGCGCCGACCGTCTCGTCCCCGAGGAGCTGCGCGAAGCCGATGACGTTGGTGAGCGGAGAGCGCAGCTCGTAGGACACGTGGTGGACGAATTCGTCGCGCAGGCGCGAGGCCTTCTCGAGCGCCTCGTTGCGCTCCTTCAGGGCGCGCTCCACGTTCACGCTCGCGGTCACGTCGATGAAGGTCAGGAGCGTGGCGCCGTCCGGCAGGGGCTGGGCCGCGCAATCGAGGGCGGAGCCGTCCTGGCGCTCCATGCGGCAGCCGAAGCCCATGCGCATGTCGGGCAGTCCCGCGACAGCGCCGCGGATATCGACCCAGGGCTCGTCCTGCGGAGCGAGGCGGCGGCAGGCCTTGATCACCGCATCCACGTGCGGCTGGGCGGCCGTCAGCTCCGCGGGCAGAGTCCACATCTCCGCGAAGGCGCGGTTGAAGAGCTTGAGGCGCCCGTCCGAGCCGAACACCGCGACTCCCTCCTTGAGGGTGTCGAGGGTCTCGCTCTGGACGCGGGTCAGCGCCGTCACCTGCGATTCGAGCTGGATATGCTCGCTCACGTCGTCGAACAGGTAGGTCACGCCCCCTTGCGGGTTCGGGTTCATGACGACGCGCAGGGTACGCCGGTCTGGCAGGTGCCACCAGGTCTCCTGCGAATCGACCGCGCGGTAGCTCGCCAGGATCTCGGTCTTCCAGGCCCTGAAATCCGCCTGTTCCGGGAGCTTGCGGGCCGCATAGAGCCGGTCGAGCACCTCGCCGTCCGTGGGGCGGGAGCCCAGGAAGGCCGAATCGAGGCCCCAGAGCTGCTGATAGGCGGCGTTCGTGAAGATGAGCTGCTGCGATGCGTCGAAGATCGCAACCGCAGTCGGCAGCTGGTCGAGGGTGCGCACATGGGCGTCCATCTGCCGCTGCAGGTCTGTGCGGACCGCCTCCAGCTCCGAGACGTCGATGGCGATGCCTGCGCTGCCGTTCCCGGTCGGGTGCTCGACCACGTCCAGGATGGAGCGCTGCCCGGCCATGACGGCCGTGACGCGGGCCGCAAAGCGGTTGCCGCCCTGGCGTAGGCGGCGGGATTCGTCCCGGGTCCGCTGCCCCAGGAGGTCGAGGGACCGGGCCGTCGCGTCCGCCACGTCCGAAGCCTCGACGGCGTTGAGATAGGCCCGGTTGGCCCAGAGAAGCCGGTCCGTCTCGTCCCGGATCCAGAGCGGGTGGGCGATGGCGTCGAGAAGGTCCGTCATGGCGCGCAGATCCTCCTGCGCGCCGGCAAGGTCGGACCGGACCGTGAGCAGCTCCGCCCTGTCGAGGGTCACGTCCCTCAGCCGCAGGATTGCCCGCCCGCCGACGGTACGTCCCTCCACGTCGATGAAGCGGCTGCCGAGGGTGCGGGCCGTGAGGCGGAAGGTCTCCCCGCGCTGCCGCAGCTGCTCCAGGGCTGTATCCAGGGTCTTGGCGTCGCCTGGGGCGAGCCAGGCGCCGAAGGCGAGCGCCCGCTGAGCCGGCGCCCCCTCGCCGATGACCGAAGGGTCGCCCTCGAAGCGCGGCTCCGCATCGCGCCCCTGCCAGCTCACCAGGAGCTGGCGCTCCGAGCCCATGAGGAGGCCGGCAAGGTCGTCCGCGCCGCGTAAGGCCGCAAGCTCGGTCCGCAGGGCGCGCTCAGTCCGGGCATGGCGGCGCTGCTCGCGCAGGAGCAAGAGGGCCGTGGTGGTGGAAAAGGCCACGAGGCCGAGAAAAAGGCCGAAATAGGCGGCGTTCTCGATCGGCCATCCGTGCAGGAGGCGCAGA